>DPJP01000139.1 GCA_003542955.1 Armatimonadota bacterium | reverse complement strand
GCCGCCGTTGCCGCCGGTGGCCCTGCCTTCGCCGCCGGCTCCGGCCTCAGCCTGCATCCAGTCGTAGTCTCTGGGGACGTGAACCCATCCGCCCTGTCCGCCCGAACCGTGTGCTTTCGCGCCGTTCTGGCCGGGCTGCCCCGGCCCACCATTGACACCGTGAGCGCCTACGGCACGCCCGTTGCCACCATCCCCGCCACGGACGGCGGTGTGGGTGACGTTCCAGGTGAACAGCGATTCCATGGTGCTGAATTCGTAGCGGGCAGCACCGCCGTCACCGCCGTTTGCCTGGGAGACGGGGAGTTCCTGGCCGCCCAGGAAGCCGAAGTCGCGGGTGTCAACCGCCACGCTGCCGCCGTCACCACCCTTAGTCGTCCCCTCGCCGCCCTTGCACCCGGCAACATAGACACGCACATAGTCCTGGGCGGGGCGGGCTCTGTTCTCCGCTGCCGCCGATGCCTCCTCGACAGGCTCGGGCCCGTATTCGTAGTCGCCGGCGTCTCCGCCAACCCCGCCGGTGAACACGCCGTCCTGGTAGAGGGCAGCGACTACAGGCTTCTCCTGCTCGACCACGCCTGTCTCGATCTGCTCGACGCCATCCAGTTCGCGCGCGGTGAAGACGAATCGTCCGGAGTTGCCTCCGGCGTTGATGAGTGCTTCAGGCAGTTCGAATCCCGTCCGGTCATTCCCCACGACGCTGCCGAAACCGCCGTCGCCGCCATTGCCCATGTGGATCAGACGCTGGCTCTGGTTGATTGTCAGTACGCCCTCCGGGCAGCTGATGAGCACCGAGCCCCCGGCGCCACCGCTGCCACCAAGCATCCCGTCGGCGCCATCGCCACCGTCGCCGCCCCCGAGATGGGGCCTGGGCGATGCCGCCGAGGACGCGACGCCGGCGCCGATCGTGACATTCCCGCTGCGCGAGTTGATCGTTACCGTGCCGCCATCGCCGCCACTTCGGCCCATCCCATCGTTGCCTGTCGGATCGCCCTCGCTCCCACTCCCGGCGGATACATCCCCCGTCACGACGACGTCGCCGTCTGCGTCAATCGTGATGCTCGCGCCATCAGAGCCCGCCATGCCGGGGGTCTCAGCGTATAGATCCCCCGCAATCGTCGCAGTGTCGCACTCGATCGTCGTGTCGCCGAGGCACTCGACACGCTCGTCAGCGCCAACAACGAAGCTGACCTCCGCGACGATACCGGGACCGATGGTCCGCGTGGCGGGCAGGTCGAACTCGCCGATTGGCCAGGCATCCAGGCCGACGATGCAGCGGAGCACGGCTATCGCGTCGTCGACGGCCGTGCCGCCATCGCCATTGGCATCAGCCGCATCGTCAGCGGGGTCCAGGCCGACGATGATCCTGAGAATGCCGATCGCGTCGCTGACTGAGGGATTGCCGTCGCGATCGAGGTCGCCCCGCAGGTAGGCTCGGGCGGGCAGCACGTCGGTTTCATTGCTGCCGCCATGACAAGAGGCCAGGAGCACCAGATACGTCACCGTCACCGCACACAGCCACGCCACCAGAACACGCTCGTATCTCATTGTTCTGCCTCTGCGAGAGTGGATTCGATGCGAGGTGCACCACAAATGCCACGATTCCACCGGACTTATTGGCCGCCGGGAAAGTCGTCACCTGCCTGGCAGCCATGTTGTCGATCGCAGGCAGGCGCGGGGAACGGGGGACAGACTCTCAACTGCGGCGGCCCACGGCGATGGGCCGGGCGCTGAGCTCCTGGGGCGGCAATGCTCGCTGAGGCCGGCGGCGGTAACGCGGAGTGGAACGCTCGCACATCGCTCTCGCGAGCGATGGCAGGAATCCCAAACGTATGCGCGTCAAGCCACGCTCAGTGCCGACCAGCATGGCGCACTACCGCACAGTCACCGTAACCGTGCTCACGGGTTTCCCAAGCGCGAAGACCGTCACCTTGTACGTGCCCGGCGACATGGCCGGCTCGGCATTGAGCCCGTGCCAGGCCCAGCCCGTCCCCTTGACGGCCCTGACGCTCTCCTTCGTCTGGCCGCTCGGGAGTTGCCAGACCCACTTGAGTTCTGAGTTCTCCGGCAGGCTGCGGTACTTGACCAGACACGCCAGCGACTTGGTGTTGGCGAACTGGGTCCCGGGATTCACCGGCTCGCCATCGGCTGCGCTCTGGCAGACGATGACGTCGATGTTGGGATTGCTGCTCGTCGTGCCGCCGCTGGTTGGTGGCTTGACGGTGCCGGGAGTCGTGCCTGCCGCGCGCACGGTAATCGTGCGCTGCGTAACCAGCCGCCCATTCACCGCCACAACAAGCTCGTAGGCGCCGGGGATGATGGCCGTCTCCGAGCGCAGGCCGTGCATATACCATCCGTTTCCGCCGAGGGTCTTGTTCAGCTTGGCCTCAGTGCGCCCATCCATTGACCAGAGCCAGTCCACCGTCGAGTTCTCCGGCAAGTTCCAGTACCGCACCAGCGCGGTAATCGACTTGGGGGCAGTGAACTGCTCACCGATGTTGATCGGCTCGCCATCGACGACACTCTCACACGTGATGACATCAACCTTGACGCCGGGTATCCCTGCATCGCCATGTGAAACGCCCGGGTAGCTGCCGGACGGCCCGACAGGAGTCCCGCTCGGCGCCTGGCCCTGCGTACCACCTCCCGGTGGCGTCCCTCCCGGCGGCGTCGGGGCGCCGATCGCCGTGCCATCATCGACTTGCTCCTCGCCGAAGACCTCTACGAGTTGGCCGTCAACGGCCCTGTGCAGCGAGAAGGCGGTCGGCAATGCCTCCTCGGTCCATCGGTAGCCGGTGAGGAGCCCGTCTCGGTCGGCGAAGTTCAGCCATGTCTTGAAGGTCCCGGTTTCTTCGCCCGCGGTGAAGGTCCAGTCGGCGGTGAACGCGCGGCCGTCGGCCTCCATGCGGCCCGCTATGCGTCCCGGAGGCGCTTGCGGGGCGACGAGGGATGTGAACGTCCCTGAGACGGTCCCGCCGCTCACCTGTAGCTCCACGCGATAGAGTGACGATCCCCAGAGGCCGGCAGGCGTCTGCGCCGTAACAGCAGCAGCCAAAACCACCGTGCCGATGATGACCAAAGCAATCATGCCGAGAGATGGATGCCTCATACTGGCGCTCCTTGCCGGTCCTCCGGCGGTCTACTGGTTAGGGTCGTGGTTGTACAGAATGCAGTTCATGCAGTTCGGTGAGGTACCGATGGGCTGTCCGCACGACTTGCAGATCTCCGGCTTATCGCTGCCGACCTCGATATCAACCAGCGCGGGTACGGTCCGCCGCAGCATCACGCGGGGCTCCGTCTCGGTATGGCCGGTGTAGGGAGCAACCTCGAGTCGAACCTTCACCGTGTACTTGCCCTTCTTCTCGAATGAGAAGGCACGCTGCCAATCGAGATCGCCGACCGACGCGCCACCGGGCTCCCAGTAGTAGTTGTAGGCGACGCCGGAGCCGCTGCCGTAGAGAATGCGGATGATCTCATTCATCCGCTGAATGCGCTCGCCCAGCTTGCCGTCGTAGCTGCGCGCCTCGCACACTATGCGCTGGCCTTCCTTCGGGGCCGTGGGCTTGTAGTAGATCACGAGCGGCGTGTGGACGACCTGACTGCCGAGGATGAGATACTCCGATGTGAGGGCGTCTCGCTCCCAGCGCCAGGCGTCACGGATGATCGGCCAGCAGCGGGCGAAGAGGGCGTCGGCGACACTGACATCGGCGGCGCCGGTAGCGTCACCGGCATCCCTGGCGGATGCGCGCAGGCAGTAGGCGTAGACCAAAGCCTCGAGCTTCTTCTCGTACTTGAACTTCGCGACCAGGTCGGCCAGGGTGAGCCTGCGGCGCGGGTCGGGATCAACGCTCACGCGTCCCTCGACCGTGTATATCCCGGCCATCAGGTCCCAGGCTTCCTGAGAGCTTGCCGCGAGGTCGAAGCCCGTGAGCTTGGCTTCCTCGATGATGGCGGTAGTCAGTTCTGCCATGAACAGCGGGCCGAAGGCCTTCATCCACTTGAGATGCTCGCAGGCGGTGCCGAGCGTCTCCATCACGTTGCCCCTGCCCGCCGCCTGCGCGGTTGCATGGGTGCCGACTGCGAACACGATGAAGTTGATGGTGTTCTCGGCGGTGACCCAGTCCGGGGCGGCCTTCATCGCCTTGCTGACCAGCTCACCGACCTTGTTGCCGGCGGCGACGCCGTCGAGCATCACGCGCATGTAGGCCCGGCGCACCGTTCCGGCATTCTCAAAGCCCGCCAGGATAGCCGATTCCGCTTTGCCGCGCGCGAGCAGCCGGGCGACATCATCACTCACGTCGGCGAGTTTGCCCGGGGAGGTCTTCAGCAGCTCGCGCATCTGCTTGAGCTGATTGCGGAAGGCGTCGTCCGCGGGGAGTCGGCTCAGGCTGCGGGACTTGACCAGATCGCGTTCCATCCGTTCAAGGAACTTCGCGACCTTCTCGCCGCGCCCGGCGGCCAACTCATCGAGCCCGTGTGCGGCCCACTGGCCCGCATTGCTTGCAGTGCCCGCCGCCGTGTACGCCGGGGCGCCCTCTCCCAGGTGCGCCAGTTCAGAGAGCCCCGTCACCGCCTTGCCGTTGTTGTTGTAGAAGAGCCGGCCGGCTGCCTTCTCATACCCCTGAACGTATGTCTGCGCCCCGGACCCGTAGAGCCCCTCCGCATACTTGGCCGACGTGGTGGGCGTCACGGGACCGGTGTGGGCGAGATTCGGGACGGTGTTGAGCTTGCGGAAGCGATCCATCGCGTCGGCGGCATCCTCGACCCCGTGCATCAACTGATTGGGGGCATAGAGGTTGGTCCGCCGGAGTATGTCATCCGCCTGATCGCCGAACTCCTGCTTGATGAGACTTGTCAGTTGACTACGCGCCTGTTGCCACTGCTTGACTTGCGCGTTGACGTGCGCGGCGTCAGTGCCGCCTTTGGGCAGTACAAGTCGCATATCGAAGTCAGAGGTAGCGGCATTGAACCCGGCGCCACTGATCCACGAGCCGACGCCCATGACGCTGTTCTTGTTGGTCTCAACGAACTTCAGGAGGACCCGCTGCATGCGGACGTTGGGCGCCTGGGCCATCGCGGGGGCAGCCAGAAGCAGAGCCCCGATGCACAGCAGCATGGTCCGGCGAATGACGATGCAGCTTCGTTCCATGTTCATCTCTCCCCGGCCGGAGGCTACGGACTGCCGCCGGCTCCCCCATGTGTCTGCCGGTGCGCCGGCGCGTATTACGACGTGGCGTAGTATTGGACCCGCTGACAGGCCGATTTGTTCGCCTATTGTAGCATGCTTTGCACGAGGCCGGAAGCACTGCACGCGGGCGCTAGGGAGCGACTGCGGCAGGATCGAACCACTCATCGGGTCCTGTGGCAAGATAGGCCGGAACCCCCTCGAGTTGCAGGCCCAGGTCACCATGCGCCGTGGCAGCCAGACTCCAGACTGTCCCAGTCTGCGCTGCTGCGGGTGCCACGCGGGCGGTGACAGTCCGGCTGCCCGGCACCGCGCCACTCGCATTGCCGAAAGCCGACGCCTGGGCGACGCCATCCGGGCCGTAGATGACGATGCCGACATCACCGTCATGCAGGCCGGAGGCGCTTGCGGTGAATGCCTCGGTGCCCTCCGGCACCCGGAAGTAGAAGCGCACCGGCCCGGGTGAGCCCAGATGCGGCGGCGGCTCCGCAGCGAACACGCGCTTGCATCCGGCTGCCTTCACGTCCCAGATCGCGCGCATGTCGTCATGGATCTTGACGGTGTAGAGCCCGCCGGGGGCATCCGCTGGCAGCGGCAGGGCCCACTCGTAGGGCAGGTCGGTATCGAACTCGGTTGAAGCGACGATGGCTCCATCAGGCCCGAGAACTGTGATCGTCCCCGTGGGCTCCTCCTTCGGCCGGGCCCCGTGCCCGGCGCGGGTGGTCTCGATGCGCGTGGCGCCGCCCGGGTGGAGCAGGAAGACCGCCTTGTCCACGGGGCCGCGGATGCGCAGGGCCTCTGGTGGCATGGCCTGATCGAATGCAGCCATCCGGAGCTGCTCGCGCGAGGCCGACATAGCCCGTGCGGCCGCGGGGCAGGTCGGCGCGGCGGCCTTGAGCGCGGCGAGAATCTCTGGCACGTCGCGGGTAGAAGCGGCAAAGTGCTTGCCGAAGGCGTCGCCCCCGCCACGAAGCAGGCCCATGTAGGCACCGGCCAGATAGGTCGCGTAATCGTCCGCCGCCGTCACCCGCCACAGGTAGCCGAGCGGCGCCGCACAGAGGCCATTGAGCATGGCGGTACTGCTGCCCTTCGCAAAGCCGGGAGAAGAAGTGTACTGGAAGTCGAGCATCTCAGGGCGCCACATGCCCATCACGAAGGGCGCGGAAGCCACCAGCGATCGCTCGAGTTCGGGGGCGTGGGTGACGGCGTGCAGGTCCGCAAGCCCCGATTGCAGTATCCCGATCAGGAATGTGACATTGCCCACCGCGCCCACAACGCCGGCGGCGTGGTCGCCCGGCAGCACGTGGGGCCACGCCCCGCTCTGCTCGAGCTTCTGCTCGCGCAGCGGGACCTCCGCGATGCGCTCGGCAGCGCGCAGATAGGCATCGTCCCCGGTGGCGCGGTACACGCCCATAATGGCCTGCAGCGACCAGCCCGCGCTACGCTCGTGTGTGCCCAGCTGGTCGAAGTTCGGCGCCATCTGCCACGTGATATGCTCGGCTATGCCGATGGCCGCCTCCATCGGGCGCGCATCGCCGCACAGGTACCAGGCGTCGGCCATCCCCTCCGTCCAGGTGTGGCCGTTTTCGGCCGAGGTTGACTTGTCATAGCGGCGCGTCCACTTTGGCTGCCTGAGCATCTCCGAGCCCTCTCCGGTGTGGCAGACGGAGTGGGCATGGTTCGCCCCGATCACGTACGGGTCGGGGTAGGCGTGGACGCAGTCGACATCGGCCTGGTGGCGGGCGCCTGCCAGCGCCAGGCGGAAGTAGTCCCGGTTGCCGGTGCGGGCGAACTGCAGGAACAGGCTGTGCGGGAGGTCGTACTCGTTGTTGCCCCAGTTACGCCCCCGCTCGCCGAACCAGTCGCCCCAGTTGAGGTAGCCGTACTCGCGCTGAACCTCCTTCCGGGCCATGTGGCGAGCGAAGGTCTCAGCGAAGAGGTTGTCCCATTCCTCGAACTCGCCGGGCACTTTCGCCACGATAGCGCCGAGGGCACCGGTCGCCTCGTGGTACTCGGACGGGATGACCGCGGCGATCAGGCGCGCGCCGGCGGCCGCGGCAGCCACATCCGCAGTCGACCCCGGCGGGCGGAAGGTCACGTTCACCCGGTCTGTCGTCGACATCCCCCACTTGAACCGGTACTTCCCGCCCACAAAGGGGAAGCCAAGTTGCCACGGCAAGCCCGCATAGGTATCGTTGTCGGGGATGGCCGGGAGCAGCTGGATGTCGAGCCGGTCTGCCGAGGCCGCCAGCGCCTTCGGGTAGCGCTGCCAGAAGTCCGTCACGGCCACGGTGATACCGCTGCCGTCGGCGGCCGCGTAGTCGACGGCTCCGCAGGTTCGCTTCCCCTCCGCGAGAACCGCCTCCCCGGCCCGCAGGCCCCAGGCATCGTCGGTCAACTGGGCGAGCCGCGCCGCGCCGTCGGCCAGAGCGCACTCCCGCGGCGCAGTCTGTGCCGGGGGCCGGAGGGAGGAGAACTCGACCGGGTCACCGGCATCGCACAGGTAGGTGGCTTTTGTCGCCGGGCCGCCCGCCAGTGCCAGCGGCAGGTTCAGACTCGTGATGTCGTGGAATTCGGTCTCCAGATAGGTATCAACAAGTGTATGTGAGACGCCGATGGTTGTTGACCCCGCGACGAATGTGAGCCGCGTGATGTGGCTGAACAGCTCCCGGCCTGTGCCATCCACGTACGGGCCCTCGAAGCGCAGGACGGTCTTCAACGGCCCTGCCAACTCAACGCGCATCGTGGCCGCCCCCGCGGTGAACAGACTGCCGTCGGCGTCGATCAGCTCGGCGCCCGCGGATGACGCGAGGCGCTCCGCTTCGCTGAAGCGGCCGTCGGCATCCGTGTCGAGCCACACACTCCCAAGCATGCGGAAGGGCTCGGCGCCGACCTCGACCCGCATCGGCCCGGTGGTGATGCTGATGGGGCCTGTGCCCGAGCCGACCTGCACGGCATTCGGGATACCGGCGCGGGCTATGCTGCTGCCGAACTCCACGCTCAGGCTTCTTCTCTCTCCGGCGCCAAGCGGCGTGATGCAGTCGATCAGCACCCACCGCAGGCTGTCATCCGGCCACAGGCTCATCGCGGTCGCCTGCGCCGGAAGCTCAGTAGCGCCATCGGTAACGCGGATGCACTCGGTGCTGAACACGCTACCCTGCGCGAATGGGAAGCCGAAGCTGATGAGCGCCGCATCGCGTGTCACACCGTCCTCCTCGAGGACCTCCACGGGAACGGCCTGCATCTGCACGGCGCAGCCCTTCTCGGGGGTGGGCCCGTTGGCCGAGAACGGTACGGGCGGCCGGTCGCGCATCTCAGCCCGCGACTGGTCGGGTTCTACCTGCGCCCGTGTGAGGCCGGTGAAGCCGGGCCCCCATTTCTCGGCCACGGGCGGCTTCTCGGTCAGTGCGTTCCGCGGCAGACGCATGTCCGCCCACTCGGTGACATCGCTCTCCCCGCCCTCACGCTGACTGAGCACGTAGAATCTCGCTGCCGCCCGATCTCCATCGGTTGCGAGCTTGAGGTCGTCGCAGAAGTAGAGCAGATTGCCATCCAGGACGCCTCTGGCGTCCAGACCGCTCTGCTGCTGATAGGCGGGGTTGCGGATGGAGGCGCTGCAGTCACCGCTCAAGCAGATGTACATGATGTCGGTGCCCTTCACCCCGGCGCTGTCCTGCCGGCCGGTGTTAGGGTTGTTGTCGGCATCGAGGTACAGCAGGAGAGCCGTGCCGGCGGGCCTGAAGGCATCGGCGAACTCGATTCTCCACAGGTAGCGGTCCGCTGCGACATGGGCCGCGGATACGGAGATGATGTCGGGAGCGTTCTTGGCCGCCTGCTCGGCGGTCTGCTCCTTGCGCTCGTCTTCCACAATGAGCAACAGTTGCTCGGCGGCATCGGGATTGGTGCCGAGTGTTGCCTCGACCTCGTCGGGTATGCCGTCACCGTCGGCATCTTGCGCCAGAGACCAAGCGCAGTGTGTGAGGAGCAGTGCGGCGATGAACAAGGCTGAGCGGTTTCGCATCGGTGGAAGCCTCCGGATTGTGGATCTGCTGAGCAGCATTTTCTACTCCAGGGCAGGCGCCCTATTCCCTGTGGGCGATTACGCAACCGACGCCGCGCGCGCCCAGCTCGATGGGAATGGTCGCCCGCCCGCCATCCACCGAGGCCGCAATCAGCTGGTCGGTGAAAGCATTGACATAGTGCGTGCCCTGCGTGTGCGGAACTCGCAGGCAATCGCCCCTGAAGGTGTGGTAGCGTGCATTGAAGAGCGTCCACACCGTCCTGTCCGCGGCGCTGAAACGGTTTGCATACACGGTGGGCACCACCGTTGGCACCAGCGCTTCAATATCGTCAGAGCAGAATGCGCCCTCGTTCTCATTGAGAATCGCGAAAGCCTTGCGCAGGAAATCGGCCGCCTCGGGGTCGTAGTCGTCTGTTCCGCCGTGGAGCCAGAAGCCTTCGCCATTGAAGAATGGGAACTTGAGCAGGTCCCAGTCACCCTCGGTGAATGGGTCATACTGGGTGAGCTGGAAGACCTTGAAATCCGGGAAGATGAAACGGAACAGGTCAACGCGGTGGGGCGCCAGCTCCGGATCATTGGCCGATACCGAATACCCGAGGGCGCCATCCTGGTGCTGCGAGTTGACATCATTCGGCGTCTCCTCGGTGAGGTTGGCGATCTCGGGGTTCCCAATGCCGGCGCGTATGGCCTCAGTGGTGTCACGCTCGCCGCGGATGGGGGGCCACGGAGTAGGGTGGCCGTGCTCGGAAGAGTGGCAGACCTTCCAGGTGTTGATGAAGCCGTACTGGTCGATGTACATACCGTTGGGCTGCAGGTCCTTCGCCACCCGCCCGTAGGTGGTTGCCAGATGCTCGCGCCAGTCCCGGCAGGCCGGGCACATCATGTGCTCCGTGTCGGAGCCGGGCCACATGAGCGGCGTCCCATCAGCCTGGCGGATGTCGCAGCCCGGGACGTGCTCGCTGCCCCACACGCCGCGGTCGTCGCACAGATAGCCCTCTATATACAGCCCCACCGGGATGCCCATCGCCTGGACTGCCGCGATTTCCGCGCGCATCGTCTCCAGCCCGCCCAGCTCATCGTAGTGGTTGTAGTCGCCGACACGCCCGTACACCATTGATTGACCGAAGTCGAAGATGTGCAGGTAGTCCAGGCGGCCGAAGAAGTCCTGGAAGCGCTTGACCACATCGGCCGTTCGCCACTGCCCCGTAGCCCGGTCGCGGAGCACGCTCCAGGCTGTCACCTGCTGATAGTAGAACACGCCCTGGAACCAGCGCTTGCGCGGGACCTGTGGCTTGTACCATCCACTCACCCAGTCGCGGTAGATGCCCAGAGCGGCCCGCCAGTCGCCCCAGTGCGCGCGTAGAGCAGTGGGCGCGACCTCGATGCGGGCTCCGGGCTCATGCTCGAAGCCGAAGTACCCCATGCGCCAATCGACGCCGTCGACATCCTTGGTGAGTTCCCATGTGCGGTAGATGTTGGCGCGGTCGTAGGTGAGCAAAGCGAGACCGGACCCGGCCGTGGGGTTGAAGATATCTGACACCTGCAGGGGATACTCGCCGCCGTAGTACTTGCTCTGGCGTGTGGGCCGGTTGCTGATGATGCCGCCCTTGCGGCAGTACAGGTACCAGGTGTCCTCCACGGACCCGATGCGTGCTCCCCGCACCAGCGGGAAGTTGACCACCGGCACAATCGGCCCGTCGCCCACGTTCCTGATGTCCAGGTTCATGCCGATGTCTTCACCAATGCCAACCGTGATGACAAGGGCGCCTGCAATGGGCACACCTCCGGGGCGCGCGTCGATGGGTATTGTGAGGGTGTGGACGCCATTCTCAGTATCCATGGAGGCCTCGCCGACCGTCACCTGCTCGGAACTGAGCACCGTTTCTCCCACGCCCAACTCGAACAGCGGTCCCGACTCGATCCGGAGCATCTCACCGCCGGGGCGGTGTAGCTGCAGTCCCCTGAGGCTGATGCCATTCTCGGTCCTCAGGTCCATGCGCAGAAGGTGGCTGTCGATAGTGAACCCATCATCAGTCTCGGCGATGCCTGCCGGCTTGACCGGGAGGGCCAAGGCGATGGGTCTCGATTCCGGGAGTTCCTGCACGTTGGGCGCCTTGGTCGCCAGCTCACCGCGGTTGAGCGTAATCGCCGCGGCGACGATATCGGCAGAGTACATGTGGTNNCGTTCTGCAGGCTGACCGGAAATACCTGATCGGTGACTCCGTCCTCGTACTCGACCTCACAGATGAAGCGCTCGACGGTTTTGACCTTCTGTACCTGCCGCTGGCCCCCGCGCCTGAGCTTCTCAATCGGCAGGCGCGCCCCGATCAGTAGGTACACCTCAGTCGCTTTGTCTTGTACCGGCGCCGCGCCGACACCGCCGATCTCGGGTGCGGCTGCCAGTATTCCGGCCGGCTCTCGGCCCAGCTCAAAGGGGATGCCGCCGACGGTGATGCGCCCCGGCTCGAGCCACGAACTGAAGCCTTGACTGCGCAGATGGGCGCCCATCGTGTCATTGCCGTGTTCGGAGAGGTCCACCGTTGAGAACGAACCCGCAGGCAGTCGGGAGCGGTCCCATCCGGGCTCGAAGGCGAGCATATCCTCCGCGGCGATCATCGGCTTGCGGCCTGAGAACCGAATCCAGTCGAGCGCGACCTCGCCGTTGCCCTCACCGCTCTGGACCTGCAACGCGACGCTGACCGCAGCAAACTTCTCGGCGACAACTGCGACTGCGACATGCCACTCGCCGTCGTCGCTGAGGTCCGAGAGACGAAGCGGGACCGTGTTCTCCGGCGGCAGGCCCCCCGGTGCGCTCCCGAGCCATACGCAGTACTCACCCGACGGACTGATGTCTCGCGCGCGGTAGCGGATCGCGACATGGGCAAACTGAGACAGCTCTATCGGCTCGGCAACGTCGGCCGACCACTTCATTCCCGACGCCGGCTCGTTGACACGGAGCACCAGCGCCGTCTCGGTTCGCTCGGCCCCGAATGCCTCCGTGGGATTGGCGAGCCAACCGGGCTGGTGGGTGAGTTCGCCGATCTTTTCAAACTCGAGTTCATGGGTAACCGGGGCCGGTACCTGCTCCGGGAAGACATCCGCGCCATCCGGCGGCTGCCCGGCCGGCCAGATGCGGTCGAATGCGATGGATGCCGGCTCCCCGGCGCACCGCACATCTGTGATCAAAGAACGCACGACGCCCACGACGCCTGCAGCCCACAGGTCGATGGCCGCAACATGCCATTGGCCGTCTGTCGTGAGCTTGGAGGTTTTGAGTATCTCGCGCCCACCCGGAGCTCCGTCATAGACCCAGATGGCATATCCGCCGGCAAGGTTCTCGGCCCGGTAGCGGAAGACCAGGTAGCCGTGCAGGTCGCTGTCGAAGGGGCGGAGGGGCAGTTCGAACTTCATGCTGCGACCGGGCTCGTCTACGCTCAATGTAACGATGCCATCGCCCACGGCAATGTGCGGGTCCGCGGCGGGAGTCGCCTGGAAGGTTGGTCTGGGCTCCCAGTGGGCTATGCCGTCGTCGAAGTCAAGTGGCAGACTCGGTGGCTGCTGAGCGACACCCACGCAACAGGCGGCGAGGGCGAGAGTAACCAGATGGACTGCGCACGTTCTCATCAGGGAATGCCTCCGAGGGTGCGGATGCGTTGTCTGTGCGTTGTCTTCGCCGGGCGGAGCACATCCCCTGCCCCCGCAGCACGGGTGCGCAGGTGCGGCGAGTGGGGGCGTCGAAGCGATGGGTGTATGGCGGTACGCTTACCCGAGCGCGTGTGGAGTGGCCGAAGGGAGAGTCTGTGGAACGATGTGGCATTCGGGACTGGCAATCACGCTGACGGCGCTTGCGGCTGCAGTCCTGCTCACGACACCCGCCTGGGCGGACGGTATGCTGACAAGCCGGGGCGAAGCAGTTCGCGTGAGTGATCGCCGCATCGCTTTCGACTCCGGAGATGATCTGCTCGGACCATCTGTGCTGCGAACCGCGGATGGCTACCGCATGTGGTACACGGCCGTGGACCGTCCCCCGAAAGATAGTCCGCTCATTGCCGCATGCCCGTGGCTGGCCGAGGAAACGCATATCTGGGAGATACGCTACGCGACATCGGGAGATGGTATCAACTGGACGCCCGAGTGCACAGTGCTGCAGCCGGGCCTGTACGACGGGCTGAGACTGACCCAGGTCTTGATGCCGTGTGTCATTGCCGATGATGACGGGCTGAAGATGTGGCTGACAGTGCGCGAGAGCGTCTCGAAGAAGTACCGCGTGGCGCAGTGTAGTTCAACGGATGGCATCGCGTGGAGTGATCCGCAAATCGCACTGGAGTTGGGTACCCCGGGCGAGGCCGACGACGGGGCAACGACCTCCTGCAGTATACTCAAAGAGAACGGCATCTATCGCATGTGGTACGGTGGGTACGCGCTGACGGATCGCAAGATGCGAACTCTGTACGCCGAATCGACTGATGGTGCGACATGGGAGCGCCGCGGCGTGTGTCTGGATACTGGCGACGAAGGCAGCCCGGATGCGCAGCGAGCGTATCGGCCACATGTGCGCCGCATTGGTGATGGATATCTGATGCTGTACACCGGCATCAATGACGGGACGCTGCGAGGCCCCTATGTCATCATGCTGGCGACTTCAGATGATGGGCTGAGTTGGGAGAGGCAGGGCGTGCTCATCGACGCCGGAGAGCCGGGGACTCCGGATGAACTGCGTGCGTACGATCCGTGCCTGCTGCCCAGCGACGGCGGCGGCTATGATCTGTGGTACATCGGCAAGGCCGCCGACGGCGTCCGACGGATATGCCATGCGAAGGTGGCCATTACGGCGCAGTAGAGCGCCCTCAACCTGCGTCGGTCTCCGCGTCTTGTCTGTGTGCAATCCCGTTCCGCGGCCTACCTCTTTCCCTCCACCCACACCGTCCTGAACGACTGTGACGGCATCTTCACGGTGAGTGTGCCGTCAGCCATGCCGAGCGTCTCCCCGGTCAGGCCATCAGCTGCAGTCAGCGGCGGCTTCAAGCCAAGGGCATTCAGATCCAGCCACACCGTGACGTTGGCATCCTCCCGCGACAGGTTGGAGACATACGCAAGCGCCCGCCCGTCGAGATGGTTGAACAGGCTGGCATAGCAGTCCTCCGGGGTGACGGTTACCACGTCGGAGTTGCGCCAGTACGGCATCCACTCCGCCTGCTGCACCCCGAACCTCTCACGTAGCTTCCACAGGGCCGATTGTACCTCAAGGTCGGGCAGCTTCTCGGAGCGCACCGGGACATCGTGCAGGAGGGCGATAGCCACCGACTTCTCATAATCGCCGAGGCAGTAGTAGAGCAGATCGGCCGGCGGGCCCCAGTTGTAGCCCATGAACTCGGTGCGGAAGCGGTCCAGCGGCAGCACTTCCGGCTTGAAGGCGTGCCCCTTCGGGAGCTGCTCACCGTTCCAGTAGGTAGTCACGAACGATAGCGCCGGCGCGAGCATGCAGTCATACACATGCAGGTCGATGATGCCCTCCGGCTTGCGGCTCTTGACCACGGTGTAGAGGCGCTTGAGGTTCGTGCGTGCCGCGAACACCGGGTAGGTGGGTGCGCGAGTGCCGTCGGGGCGCGGGTACCCGCAGCCATGCAGTTCGCTGTTGCACGGCCACGGCGTTGAGGTTGTATCCAGGTAGATACCATCCACGTCGTATTCGTCAATCAGCCGCGCAATACCGTCGGCGACGTAGTCGCTCCAGATGCTGTTGTGGCAGGTGTGGTAGTCGGTCTCTCGCGGGAGGCCCGGGAAGATTATCGGGAACTCCGTCAGCGGCGCGCGGGTCATTTCCTCGCGGAAGAACAGCGCCTCAGGCGCGTTTTCGGAGAGCAGGAAGCTGACGGTGTAAGGCACCACGCCGATGCCGTACTGGTGCCAGGTCTTCACAAGCTCGCGGAACTCCTCCTCGTGCCCCAAGGGCGCGACATAGGCGAAGGCATCCCACATGCGCCAGTTGATCAGCGCCCGCACGCCCTTGGCGCGGAAATACTCCAGCGCCGGCGTCTCCCCCACTTTCTTCTCGTGGAGCTGGAATGACTGCCCGTACCACGGGTGGCGGACGATGCGGTAGTCCCAGGCGTCCCTCTCCATCGGCTTGACGGGTGTGGCATGAAGACCGAAGCTGTAGGTGAGCATCTCTCCAGCGGCAAGGTCCATCGTCTGTGAAACCAGGTTGAGGCGCAGGAGCACCTCGTCCTCGCCGCGGATGATCTCGATGGCGCGCTCCGGATCGGCGGAGTGCCACTGCTCATCGGATTCGCACACCCACTGGAGGCCGACGTCCTCGCTCCCGAGCCACACGATTGGCTTGAACTCCGTCGCGAGGTCTGCCGAGAGCGCACCGGAGCGTGGCTGTGGCCACCAGTAGCTGTAGCGGGCCGTCTCCGGATTGAGCGGTATCTCATAGGTGAGAGCCTGCACCTGCCCTCCGTCGGCGACAGTGAGTTCCCAATCCTGCCGAATGAAGCCGTCGTACTCGATTGATGTGCTGACATTGACGCCGGCCGCATCACTCTCAAGCTCCTGCTCGAGTGTATGCTTCGCCGGGCTGTCCGTTGAGGCGTTGAGTTCGCGGCATGTCCACGACTGCTTCTCCCCGTCGATAGTGGCCTGCAGGCGGATCGGGCCGGCGAGCAAATGCTGGCTCTGACTGATGATCTGGCTGATGAACGGATCGCGGCCGAATTGGTAGCTGCGCCCCCAGCAGGATATGGCGTGGACCCCGTCATCATCGGTAGCCTCAAGCGGCGTAAAGGGCGGGAGGACCTCTTCGCTGATACCTTCCTGTGAGCCGAGCCATGCCGGAGCATCTCCCGGATACATGAACCCGAAGGTATCCTCGGCAAGGATCGCGCCGCTCTGGAGGTCACGGGCGACGGCCTGCAGTTGATGGTTGCCGGTCGCGAGGTCTCGCGTGGACATGCGTATGGTGGAAAGCCACCTGTCGGCGCCGGGGGATGTTTCGGTGAGGTGCTCGACTCGGCAGGGCAGTGCCAGCTTTCCGGACGCATTGCGGAGGGCAAACTCCGCGCGTGCATGGTCGGCAGCGATGGCGCTGCAA
>DPJP01000432.1:36679-38326 GCA_003542955.1 Armatimonadota bacterium | reverse complement strand
AAGAAGCGGGCCGCCTCGCCGATGCCGTAGTGGGGCGGCCCGCTTCTCTGGCTGCTTGTTGATGCGTGCGGACTGCGCTACCCGATCGGCAGGTCCAGCACTGTCAGCATTCCGGGCCGCGCCTTGATCGTCTGCGCGAGGATATTCGCGGTGCAGCCGGCCGTGGATGCCGCCGATGATTCTGGTATGGATGGCAGGCGTGCCCTCGACAACGACCTCGTCATACTCCTCGGGCTCGCCCAGCCGCATGCGCAGGTGCAGCGACAGCAACCTGCCGTCCTCCGGCGAGAAGCTGATGGTCTCCTCCGCCCCGAGCACCTGGCCGGCTCCCACCGTGACGTAATCCGACGACACCGTCTGCTCGGCGACGACCGGTTGGAGCGTGTGCTCGACTGCCTTGAGGTCGAACTCCCAGCCGAGCCCGCGCGCAATCAGCGCCGCCGACTCGCGCAGGCCAACGTGCCCGATTGCCCCCGCCGATTTGCGTCTCTCGAACTCCTCGACCTCGAGCCCAGCGCCGAGCTTGAGCTGGAGCTGCCTGCGGCGCCGCATCGTGTTGACAATCCGCGCGCAGCGGACGGAGCGGACCTCGACGCACGGCCGGGTCATGATGACGGGCAGCAGGTCGAGGACAAAGCCCGGATTGACCCCTGTCCCGACGACCGTCACGCCTGCCGCCTCCGCCGCGGCGTTGAGTTCCCCGTAGGCGACGGGGTTCTGCAGTTCGGGGTAGGCAAGCTCCTCGGAGGTTGACACGACGTCGATGCCTGCGGAGATGAGCGTCTCGAGGTCGCGCCGTATCGAGCTCAACGCGGAGGCCGTGCAGAGCACCGCAACATCCCATGGCCCCGCCTGCAGCGCCTCCTGCAGGGAGCCGTAGATGACCGCGTCTGCAGCCACGCCCGGCGCCACCTCGGAGAGCGGCTTGCCAACCATGGCCGGGTTGATGTCGACGGCTCCGGCGGGGATGGAACGATTTCGCGAGATGCAGGCTTTGATGACTTCCTGCCCGATGGTGCTCACACCGATGTGGAGACTCCTGATCATGACTGTCCCTCTCCTTCGGGCCATGCTGTGGCACGGCACTTGCAGTTGACTCCGGGGCGTGTATTGGCTACAATACACGCTCACGGTGTTGCCGGGTGGTCTAGTGGTAAGACGGCTGACTCTGGATCAGTAAATCGTAGGTTCGAATCCTACCCCGGCAACCAACACGAATTCACGCGGACGGCGATAGCCGTCCGCTTTTGCGTTTCCGCCCGCTCAGCACCAGCGCGCAACCGCCAACGCCTCCACCTGTCGCGCTGCCGTATGCTACCACTCGCCCGCGCACGTGTGCAAGCCGCTTCCCTCTTGTGTGTCGGGTAGGTCGGGCTTCAGACATTTCTCATGCGCGTAGGCAGCAACCGCACGATGGGTCTGGGATTATCCGTCGGCCGTTCTGACGTTCAGGAGGGGCCGCTCGAAGTGCGCTTCAGCCGTACCGAAGCGCACTGAGCCCGGCCCCCGGATGGAATACGCGTTCAATCCCGGCACCACACAGGTGGCTCGCCACCCGGTGCGCGACTGATGAAACGGCGTCCTATGCGCGGGCCGGGCTCCAAGACACTGCTTGCAGCGTCACTCGAGCGGCCCCTCCTCAACGGC
>DPJP01000432.1:35261-36621 GCA_003542955.1 Armatimonadota bacterium | reverse complement strand
CCACCTGACGGCTGCCTGCAGCTTCCCTGCCGACACACTTGAGAGATGTCTCCCGCCCGACATCCGCTGCCCGCCACCGTCCGCTCCCGGAGGGTCTTTTGTAAGAATCACGCTTGAAAAATGGAAAACTGGATAAAATACTATTGACAGTAGTAGATGCGGTGGTATAATCGAATATGACAGTGTGTAGTAGATGGGGCGAAGGCCTCCGGGGGGACGAGCGCCCGGTCGGCGGAAGGGCCCGAGAAAGAGGTGACGAGGATGGTGAAGCGAACGGTGGCGACGGCGCTGTGTCTGGCCCTGCTGGGGTCGGCCGCGGCGGCCATCGCGGACAGCAGCCGGATGTGGTACCGCGGGTACTTCGAGGGACCCGTTGATGTCAGGAACACACCGCAGCCCGGCTACTACTACCATCCGTCGCCCAACACGACCATGCCGTTGTTCGAGCGCTCCTACACATACCCGATGATCTGCCCGCACTGCGGGGCCTATTACTCACCCGGCGAAGCCAGATGCTACAGATGCGACTACAGACTACCCGGAAAAGCGCAGGGAGTTGATGACAACACAGTCTATCGGCCCTACAGGCTCCCTGGACAGTACTACTACAAGGAACAGCCGCACTACACATACCCAACAGCAAGCAGCAACATCGGACCAGGATACAAGCGGTACCAGAACAGGTGGGACTAGGCTCCGCTTGCGGACAGATCGACCGACGTACCCGCCTCAGGGATTGTCGAGAACATTGGGAGGAGGTGCCCAGAATGAACACAAGAGTTCTGCACGTACCGGTGGTTGGCGTACTCGTACTGGCGATGGCACTCGGCGGTGTAGCCATCAAGCCCGCAGCAGCAAATGACACAGCGAAGATACTTGCCGGGCTGGCGGTTGGGGCGCTCGTCTATAGCGCACTCGACAGCGCCGGCAAGGACAGCAGCAGCTATCGCGGGGACTACCGCACACCGCCGACCCACCCGCGATACGACCCGCCGTCGAAGCATGACCGCTACACCTACTGGGAGCGCCCGAAGGACACCTATAACAAGGGCTACTCAGACGGCTGGCAGGACGGCTACGACTACGGGCGCAACACCGGCAGGCGCGAGGGCTTCGATCGAGGCTATGACCGCGGCTACGGCGACGGACGTCGCGACCAGTGGGTCGCCGACAGGCCGTACGAGCGACAGCCCAGACGCGCAGACAAGGCGTATGACACTGGTTGCTGGTGGTAGGAGACACAGCACGAAGACACACTAACCCTACCTGAACTCGAGGCCCCCGGGCGCAGCACGCACCCGGGGGCCCTTTTCGCATGGTCTGGGCCCCGTCTTGCCCAGGGGGCTGTACCGAAGTCTCA
>DPJP01000432.1:34939-35144 GCA_003542955.1 Armatimonadota bacterium | reverse complement strand
TGAGACTTCGGTACAGCCCCGCTTGCAGGCAGGTGACGACGGGCCGACAGGTGAACAGAACCCACGGGAGATGATGAGAATGACCTTCTGGGACAAAGTGGGCAAGGCCATCGGCAACGCCGCCGACAGCCTCGAGAAAGAGGTCCGCACCGCGGGCAAGCAGTATGAACTCGGCCAGCTCGAGGGCGACATCGAGCGGCAGTAT
>DPJP01000432.1:1071-34904 GCA_003542955.1 Armatimonadota bacterium | reverse complement strand
CCACGAGCTCTACCGTCAGCGGGAGCTGCTCGACGCGGAGATTGAGGTGATCGCCAGGCGCATCGCCAGGCTCGAGGAGCAGATGGACGAACTGCGCCGCGAGGCGCTGCAGGCCGACACGCAGGCCGCGCAACAGACCGGAGGCAGCCCGTCGCAGCCGGCGGCGCCGCCGCAGCCGGTGCAGACCGCACCCCCACCTCAGCCGGTGCAATCCCCGCCGCCTCCGCAGCCTGCCGATGGCGATGATGATGGGGGCATGCCGACTATCGGCGAGCGGTAACAGGTCCAGTGATACGCAGAAGCCGCCGATAGCTGTCGGCGGCTTCTGTCCATCGTTTCACATCTGACCGAGTCGGCTACGCCTGCTCGGCCTCTGCAGCCTCTTCCTCAGAGCCCTCGACCTCGACGGCCACGGCATCCTCGCCAACCGTTGGCACCTGCTCCATGACCTTGGCGTGGAATGACTTGGCCTGGTCGGAGAGCTGCTCTGCCACCTTCTGCATCTTGTCGGCTGCGGCATGGGCCGACTTGGAGATCTCCTCGCGGAGTTCAGACCCCGCCTTCGGCGCGAGCATCAATGCGGCTGCCGCACCGACCAGCGCGCCGACGGCAGCCGCGCCGAGGATCGCCAGCACGTCTCCACCTGTACGATCGCTACCCATGGGGTTCCTCCTTCTCCTGCCTGTGCGTGTTACTGCTCCAATGTCAACCTCACGATGCGACGCTTGCCCACCTGCAGCACTTCTCCGCCGTTCAACGCCGGGTTGAGTGTCTCGTCACTGACTTGTTCGTCATTGAGCCTGACGGCTCCCTGCCGGATGAAGCGACGCGCCTCGCCGTTGCTTGCGGCGAAGCCCGCGAGCACAATCAGGTCGACTATCCAGATGCGGCCCTCGCCGTCAAGCTTGCCGGCCGGAATTGCGACTTCCTCGAGTTCGGAGGGCAACTGCCCCTGGGCGAAGACCCGCTCAAACTCCGCCTCGGCCTGCTCGGCGGCCTCCACACTGTGGTAGAAGGCGACGACCTCTTTCGCGAGCGCGCTCTTGACCTGCTTCGGATGTTGCCGGCCCTGCGCGATGTCGGCCATCAGCTCCCGCTCGGCCTCCTGCGTGTAGTCGAGCAGCAGTCGGTGGTACTGGCCCATGGCTTCATCGGGTATCGACATCAGCTTGCCGTACATCTCCTGCGCGGCTTCGGCGATGCCGATGTAGTTGCCCAGCGACTTGCTCATCTTGTCGCGTCCGTCGGTGCCCACCAGCAGGTCCCACGTCATCACGACCTGTGGTTCGAGCCCGTAGGCGCGCATGATGTCGCGCGCCATCAGGAAGTTGAAGGTCTGGTCGCTGCCACCGATCTCGACATCGGCCTCGATTGCCACCGAGTCGTAGGCCTGGATCAGCGGATAGAACAACTCGACCATCGAGATCGGCGACTCCTCGGCCAGCCGTTTGGCGAAGTCGTCGCGCTCGAGCATACGGGCGACCGTGTAGTGCGACGCCAGCTCGAACAGCCCTGCCGAGCCCAGCGCCCCGAGCCACTCGCTGTTGTAGCGGATCTCGCACCTGTCGACATCGAGGATGCGGTCAACCTGCTCGGCGTACGTCCGCGCGTTCTGCTCGATCTGCTCCGGGCTCAGCATCGGGCGCGTCTTCGAACGGCCGGAGGGGTCGCCGATACGTGCCGTGAAGTCGCCGATGATGAAGACGATCTGGTGGCCGAGCTCCTGGAAGCGGCGCAGTTTGCGGATCGGCACACTGTGCCCAAGGTGCAGGTCCGGGGCGCTCGGGTCGGCCCCGTACTTGATGCGCAACGGCCGGCCCTTCTTCAGCTTTGCCAGCAGGTCCTCGCGGGTCTCCACCAGTATCGCGTCGCCGGTGAGCAGGTTGAGTTGCTCTTCAGGCTTCATGGGCGGTGCTCCAGTCATCGGCCCCCGGCCCAGCGGTTCGTGGGCTGCGGCGGGCGCGCTCATCGCATTCTACGTGCTGCTCGTGTTCGCGGTTGCGTATTCAGCACGAAGGCCCGTGGCGTCCGACGGCGACTCACAGGCCTTCTTGGAGATGCTGGTTGTCTGCGGGGCTGCTGCGGACGCGCACGGCCCGCGTTCGCCCCGGCCTACGGTGTCGCCGGGACTGCAGGTTGGATGCTCACGCCGCTGGCGCCGGTCGCTATGCCCTTCAATGCCGAGATGCTCATGATGAGTGTGATCTTCTCGCCGCAGTTGGGGCACGAGATCGTCACAACCATATCCTGCGACGGCAGCACATGCACATCACTGATCTGCATCTCGTGCGCCGTCGTGGGCGCAGGAGCCGGTGTCGGTGCCGGCGCAGGCGTCGGGGCCGGCGTGGGATCGGGCGTGGGCGCAGGCGTCGGGGCCGTAGTCGGCGCCGGCGTGGGATCAGGCGTGGGCGCAGGCGTCGGGGCCGTAGTCGGCGCCGGTGTGGGGTCGGGTGTCGGAGCGGGTGTGGGAGCCGGTGTCGGCGCCGGCGCGGCGGCCAACTCGATCCTCACCAGCAGATCGTCGGGAGAGAAGCTCTCGCCCAGCGGGAATGCATGGATGCGGACGATCTCGCCGTTGTTCTGCGCGACGGCGACGGAGCTTGCGTGCATGAACCAGTTCGGCTTGCCGCTGACGACGGAGCCGTCGCGCCTGGTAACCTTGAGTTCGCTGATCTGCCAGGGGTTGCCACCGGCCTCGGTGACCTCCTGCCACGTGGCCTCGACCAGCGCGATGTCGGCGGCGGGGATTCGCACATCCCCCGCATCGGTCTTGACGTCGATGGCGCCGTTGGCCGTCAGGTCACTGCCAATGCCGGTGCCGTCCATAATGCCCATCTCTGCGGTCTTGATGTTGCCGGAGATGACCTTGCCGCCCTTCAGGTAGACCGTGCCCGGCATCTCACCGGCAGCGCCGGCGCCCGCGGCGCAGGCAACAAGGAGGACGGCAGACAGAAGTATCGAATACGCGCGTAGTCTCATCGCAGATCACCTCTGATTAGCTCGGACGCCGGGCGGCCGTCCACACCGATGTCCGGGTGCGCGCCCGCGACCNNGGCCACAACTGACTGTGCCCGGCAATGCGCGCTCTCGGGCCCTGCCTCTCTACCGGTCTCCGACGCGGGCCGATCGGCGCGCCTCGAGCGTCTCGCAGAACGCCTCCAGGCGGAGCTTGTCCCGGCCCGTCAGGCGCCCCGGGCGGTCTCCTTCGAGCGTCAGGACCGGGCAGTGGAGGGCATTGCGCAGAAGATGGTCATGGATCTGCCGGTAGCAGAATGACTGCACGTAGTGGATGATGCCCTCCAGACCCCGCTTGAGCGTCTGAACCTGGATATCCTCCAGCCTGGCGAATACATCGTAAGGATACGTGTATCTTTGATACTGAGTCAATAGGTCGGCCCCGAGCGACGGCGTCATCGTGAACTGGCGCTGTATCTCATTGAAGGCGACGTGCATGCCCAGCCCATCGAGGAACTCGTAGAGGTCCGAGTATATCGGTGGCACGCCGACCAGACCGACCCGCGCCCGTTCGGCGACGGGCTCCTTCTGCGCCGCCCGGCCCAGTACCTGGTCAAGCGCGCTCTCGAAGGCTCCCACATCGCCCCAGAAGTCGCTGCAGGAGACCTGGTAGAGATGATTCTCCCAGCCGCTGACGGTTCCCCGCGTCCACGTCAACTCATCCAGCCGCGCCACCTTCTCGCGCACCGGCGCAAGGCTCATCTGGATTGACGTTGCCGCCTCGACGTCGGTTCCCAGCGCTGCGGCGAGAGCTTCGAGTTCCCGCTGCAGACGCTCGGCGCCGCGGTCATACGGGTACGAGAAGGGGATGAACTCGACGCCCGCCCCGTTGAGTGTCTCGACCATCGCCTGCATCTGGCTGCAGTCGCCCTGGACGACGACAACCACCCGCTCGATTCCCTCATCCAGGATCGTCGAGTAGATGCCCTTGACCCAGGCGCACGAGGCGCGCGGATAGCCCGCAGACTCCGCACGCTCGACCTGCCTTGCGGCCGAACTCGCGGAGACAAACACATTGTTGAGATCAACCGGCTGATGGCCGGCTGCCAGGATGATCTCCACGGGGACCGTGCTCGTCAGACCGATTCGCACCCCAACACCGCTCTCGCTAGAACTGGACTTGCCTGCCTCGACCTACCTGACGCCCATGAGACGATGGCACTGGGGCACCACGCGCACGCCGCCGAACCACCGGTCCGCCTCGCGCGCGAGCAGCCAGAGCATCTCCGGGGCCGGGGGACGAACCTGCCCCGTCGGCGTCACCGGCTGGAGCACCACCGGGACCATGCGGATCGACGCGCCCAGCGCCGCGCACGCCCGGCGGAACCCATCCAGGCTCACCCGATCTGTGACGACCACCTTGGCGAACGCGTCGGTCCTGACTGCAACACGCCAGAACTCCGCCATCAGCTCATACGCCACGGGCGTCTCCATGGTCTCGTGCAGCTTGATGTCGCCCGACACGGTATCCACCGCGGAGATGACCATCTCGAGTTGGGCCGGCAGATGCCCTGCCGTCTCGAGGTAGATGCGCAGGCCGCGGCGCGCGATCTCCGGCGCCAGCTCGGCGATGTAGTCGGCGTGCAGGAGCGGTTCTCCGCCCGTCAGCGCCACCGACTTCAGCATCGGGTCGGCGTCGGCTAACTCGCAGATGGCATTGACGGCAGTCTGGAGGCTGACGGGATTGGGGAGCCGTTTCTCGTCGCCACCGGGCAGGAAGACGGCGCACTGCTCGGGCGCTGCACGCGCGTAAGCGGTGTCGCAGTAGCCGCACTGCAGATCGCATCCCGCGAATCGGACGAAGACCTGGGGGGCGCCCACCTGCATGCCCTCGCCCTGGCAGGACGCGAAGACCTCGACCAGCGGCGCGCGAGCCCCACTCACGGCACACCCCGCACCTTGGCGCGCGCGACGGCCGCGGACTCAACCTCGGTAAGGTACGCCTCGGCGACCTGCTCGGCCAGCGCCCTGTGGTCGACGCCCAACTCCGCCAGCCCACAGGCGGGGACGGGCGCTCCGGCGGGGTCAATGTTGATGCCGGTGTGGATGAGCGTCGAGACCGGCGACCTCGTTGCGATCGAGACAGTGAGCTTGCGTTCGTCGCGGTAGAGATCATCGCCCCGCCGCAGAAGGCCCTTCACGCCCAGTGACGCCAGTTCATCCTTGATGATGGCGATCAGCAGCCGCTGCCTGAGCACCGCGCATTCGAGCGAGTCGTCGAAGTGCTCGATGATGATGTGCAGCATGCACGCGGCCTCGATCGTCTCCCCGGCCAGGCGGTCTGCCGTATCAACCAGACGCTCAGTGGCGACCGAGCACGGGCCGGCGAAAAGCACGATGGTGTCGCCGGGCGTGCCGAAGGTCTCGTACGCCCACAGTGAGCGCAATTCCGCGCCCGTGTAGGGGATGGCGCTGTCGAGAGAGACGATGGCTTGCACTGGGCTAACTCTTCTTCCGGGAGCCCTTGTAGCGGAGGTACTCGAGGGCGATCAATGCAGGCGGAACGCCGCACAGCGACGCAATCCGGTCCACCATCTTGTTGACCTCTGCATCATGGAGTTCACCCGCGTCCGGCTGGCGCTCGCGCAGTTCCTCCTCGGTCCTGGCGATCATCGGGATGACCTTGACCAGGTACTCCGCCTGCAGGACGGGTCTCTCGCGTCCGGCCATCTCGTAGTAGAGCCCGCGGACCTTGCCGCCGAACTCGACCCACGCCTCGGCGGCGGAGCGCTGCCTGGCGCTGGCCGCCACTGCGCTTGTGCCCGACGCGGCGGCCTGCTGGCGGTTCTTGTAGCGCTCCCAGGCTTCGAGGTTGTCGCCCTCGATCGGGATCAGTTGCAGCCGCCGGCCGACGACACTCTCGATGGCGTGCCGCAGAACTCCCGCGTTGCCGGGGCTCTGCAGGTAGCCTGAGTGCTTCATGTTCACCGGGGCGAAGCCCACGACGAACTGGTCGCCCTCGATGATGAGCGGTACCGCCGCCGCCAGGGCATCCCAGAGGCTCAGGTTGATGTCGCCTTCCTTGACCTTCTTGATGACATCGGCCCACAGCGCATTCAGGTCGGGCTGCTCGCTCATTGCTCGTATCACCCTCCGATGGCGGCGCCCGGGCCGGGAAGACTGCAGCCGCGGTTGACAGCTTTCGGCGCCCATAGTACCATGCAATCGCTCGAATTATAGCATACCGATTCCGGGCTGTAAACGCGCTCGGAAGCGGCCTTTGCGGCCCGCCTCCACCCCTCGACAGACACCGGAGTCCGGCCCGTATCCCCTGTGAAGGCGCATGAACGAACACGAACCTCTGCCGGTTGAGACCAACCCGACCAAGATAGTCTGCACGCTCGGTCCCGCCACCGAGGACCCCTCCGTGCTCTCGGCGATGCTTGCCGCGGGCATGGACGTGGCGCGGCTCAACTTCTCACACGGCAGCCACCAGACCCACGCGGCGATGCTCAGCAATCTGCGCGAAGTCTGCGACCGTAGTGACCGGCATGTCGCGGTAATCGCCGATCTGCAGGGCCCGAAGATACGCACGGGCGCTCTCGAGGAGGGGCCGGTTCGGCTCCTCCCGCAGCAGTCGATCACAATCAACTGCGGCGTCGCAGGCAAGGGCGACGCGGAGCACATTTTCACGACCTACGAGCACCTTGCCGAAGATGTGAAGCCCGGCGGTGTCATCCTCATAGATGACGGGCTTCTGCAACTGCGCGTCGAGGATGTCGAGGGTGGCTGCGTCAGGGCGACCGTGCTCATCGGGGGGATGCTCGGGGAGCACAAGGGCATCAACCTGCCGGATACGGCCGTCTCGGCCCCCTGCCTGACGCAGAAGGACAAGCAGGACCTGGCATTTGCTCTTCAGAGCGGCGTTGACTACGTGGCGCTGTCGTTCGTGCGCACCGCAGACGACATCCTGCACCTGCGCGAGATGTGCCGCAGCCTCGGCCACAATGTCCCGGTCGTCGCCAAGCTCGAACGGCCGGAGGCGCTCACGCATCTGCCGGACATCATCGGCGCCTCCGACGTGGTGATGGTCGCCCGTGGCGACCTCGGGGTCGAGTTGCCGCCCGAGCAGGTGCCCATCTGGCAGAAGCGCATCATCCGCCTGTGTTCGGAGATGCGCGTGCCTGTCATCACCGCAACCCAGATGCTCGAGTCGATGCGGGACAACCCCAGGCCGACACGCGCGGAGGCGTCCGACGTCGCCAACGCCATCCTCGACGGCACCGATGCCGTCATGCTCTCGGCCGAGACCTCGATCGGCAAGTACCCGGTCGATGCGGTCGCCATGATGCGGCGCATCTGCGCCACCGCGGAGCAGGAGCAGTTTTCCCGCGCCTCCCACCTGCGCACCGGCCTGAGCGCCCCGGACCAGACTATCGAGATAGCCGATGCGGTCAGCCGTGCTGCTGCACGGGCTGCCGAGGAGGTCAGGGCAGCCGCTGTCATCGCTTTCACGGAGTCGGGGACCACGGCCCGCATGGCGTCAAAGTGCCGCCCCGAGGCGCCGATTATCGCGGTCACGCCGCTGAAGGCGACCGCGCGCCGTTGCAGCCTCTTCTGGGGCGTTGAGCCGGTTCACACCGATGATGCCTACTGCGCCGGCGACACCATCTCGCGCTGTATCGGCGTGGTTCGTGACCGCGGACTGGTGGCGGTCGGCGACGTTGTTGTGGTAACGGCCGGTACACACATGGGCCGCCAGGGAACGACCAACATGATGCGTATCCACCGCGTTCGCGACGACATGTAAGCGCGCTCCCGTGATTGGGGGTGCGCATTCGCGGCAGAGGGCGAAGCATACACCATGGGACCGAATCGTTGGGGTAACGCGGGTCTGCTCGGAGCACTGATGCTCCGGGTGTGCCTGTCCGCGCAGGCTCAACCTGCTGATGTGGAGTTGCGCATCGACGGGAATCCCGTGCCGCCCGGCGGCGCCGTGGTCGTTGACGGACGGCTCCTGATCGCCGACACCTTTGCCGAGGAGATGCTCGGGTTCACGCGGGAACCGGGCGACTCATCCGGTAGCCTGAAGTGGTTCGGACATCAGTGGCAGTTCCGCGCAGGGCAGACGACGGGCGTCGTAGACGGCCAGACTGTACAGATGGATGTGGCGCCGCAGCTTCTCGGCGGGAAGCTCTACTGCCCCGCCGGGGTCCTGCTCCAGCCTCTGGGCGCGGCAGTCGAGCGGCTCGATGACGGCGCCTACCGCCTCCGCCTGCCGCGCGCCATGGTGACTTCGGTCAGGCAGGGCCTGCACGAGCAGAGCGTGCGGATCGTCATCGACCTCAGCGGCCCGGCCGCATTCTCGCGCCGTGCGGCTCCCGGACGCTTCACCCTCCGCGTGCCTCTGCCGGACACCCCCGAGGGTCGATGCACCTTGCTCAGCCAGCACTCGTTCGCCGATGCGCTGGTGCCCACGGTCACTGAGTCGCGCGCCGACGGGTGGGCGGAGATCGCCATCAATCACTCGAGCCCCCGGCCCCCGAGCGTCTTTACCCTCGCCGGCCCGGAGCGCATCGTTGTCGACTTCGCCCGTCCCGCGCCCGTCAGCCCACCGCAGACTCCTGCGCCGCCGACTCCTACCCCCCCGCCATCGGGGCAGACTACCAACGGCGTGCAGTGGCGCGCGTGCAACTTCGGAACCGAGCACGGCCCCGTCACCGGCTGGCTCCTGCAGGTTGACCCCGGCGACGAAGCTATCACGGTGGGCCCCGCCGCGGCCGGCGCCACCATTGATACACGCCGCACGGTGAAAAGCATCGCCGCTGCCGCGGGCGCGTATGCCGCCGTCAACGGCGGCTACTTCGCCTCGACCGGGCAGCCCCTGGGCATGCTGCTCATCAACGGCGAATGGATCGCCTCCCCACGCCACCAACGCGCCGTACTGGGCTTCTGCGCGGATCGCACGGTCCAGGTACGCAACGTGGCCTTCGACGGCTGGGTCGAGTTCGAGGGCCTCGGGAGACTTCCGCTCGAGGGCGTGAACACGCACCAGGAGGGGGCCGACGGTGTCGTCGTCTATACACCCAGATGGGGCGCGAGTCTGTCCGGCAATGCGCGCAAGACGCGTGTGGTCGTGCGCAACAACGTGGTCACCGCCGTCGTGGGGCCGCCCGAGGCCGCGCCGATCCCAGCCGACGGCTACGTGGTGTCGGGGCTGGACAAGCGCGCCACGTCGCTGTTGCGCGTCCAGGTCGGTCAGGGCGTGAAGCTGCTGCTGGACACCTCGCCGAAGTGGCCGGGGCTGCTTCATGCCGTGGGTGGCGGACCCCGGCTGCTGGCGGGCGGAGCGGTCGCCATCAACACCTATGACGAGCGCTTCAGACCCGACATCACCTGCAGCGTGCGCCCCCGCACCGCCGCGGGTGTCGACGCCCGGGGCAGACTCCTGTTGCTTGTGATCGACAGCACCAACCGCGGGATGACCCTGGGAGGGTTGGCGACGGTGATGCAGAAGCTCGGCGCCGTCGACGCGCTCAATCTCGACGGCGGTGGCTCGAGCAGCTTCGTCGTCGATGGCACAATGATGAACACTTCCTCCGACGGCTTCGCGCGCACGGTGTCCGATGCAATCATCATCCGCGATGCCCGCCGTAGCGCCAAAGCCCGGTAGCGCGCAGGTCCCGGAAACTCTCCGGCCGCCGCGGACGCTATATGGTATGACTGCCACGTGGTTACAGAACCTCATGTCTTTGTGCCGCAAGGTGAGAACAATGAAGCATGCACTTGTCCTCGTTACCCTCATTGGCGCCATCGTTGTGTCGGGTTGCGCCCACCGATCGATGGTGAAGCAGAACCGTGAGAGCCACGTCTACAGCAACAGGCAACTGCTGGCCGAGTGCAGTTGGCTGAAGGATGTCGCGACGGACTGGCGGACAACCGTCGACCTGGGCGGCTCCGAGTTGCCCGGCTACGATGACCTGGGGGCCTACCCGCTCGGGAACGGACGCATCTTCGGTATCAACGGGCTGCTGCTGCCGCTGGGCGCGCTGCGCAATGTCATCGGCCCCGGCTACCAGAAGCAGGCGGGCTTCTACGGCGCGGTCGTGCCGGTCGTGCGTGTGAACAAGAAGCCGCGGATGCTGCCGAAGCAGTCGATCGAGTGGGTCCGCCGGGCCGGCGTCGTCCACACACTCCAGCAGGACGACAGCATGGCCCTGCACATCTACGACTGGGTCGCCCCTGCCGAGGACGTCTGGTGCAGGCTCGTCATCGCCGAGAATCTCGGCCGTGAGGACCTCGGCGGCGTTGAGTTGATAATGGCCTCGAACAGCCCGGTCGAGAGCGCCGAGAACGGCCGCCTCGTCTCAGAGCGGGGCGCATCGCGGCTCACTGTCGGGGTCATCGGCGCTGCAACGGCCAGGCCCGACGGCCTCGAGGCACCCGTGCCCGAGGGAATCTACGGAACCCAGGCGCTCACTGCCACCGACGGCCTGCCGCACGTGGCGTGCCCGGTCGGCACGATCGCGCCCGGCGAGAGCGCCGGCAAGCTCTTCTACCTCACCTTCGAGAGCCCCGATGAGCCAACCCGCGTCGAGCAGACCGTCGCGAAGCTCGCCGAACAGGGCATCGATGGGCTCGCCGAAGCCTACAAGAGCAACAGCGCGTGGCATGCGCAGGGCTTGCGTCTGGGGACCATGAGTCAGCGCATCAACGACTTCATCGAGATACAAAAGCACATCGTACGCTGCCAGCAGCACGAGAACGGCGGCTTCTCGCCGATGGACAAGTACACATTCACCTGGGTCCGCGACAGCGTCGGACCCGTCCGCTTCTTCACCCAGACGGGCTACTCCGAGGAAGTCGCCAGGTACCTGCGATACCAGTACGTCGGAAACGGCCACATGAAGGAGATCCGGCTCAATCTCCCGCTCGACATTCCCGACCCCTTTAACACCTTCGAAGAGCCCGACTGGTCTCAGACCACCGTCGAGCGCGCCGAAGTGCCCAGCTACATCGTTCTGCAGCACTGGTGGTACTACCAGCAGACCGCCGATCTGGGCCTGCTCGAGGACCACTACGACTACCTGAAGCGCTGCATCTTCGGCCAGGAACTCAGCGAGCGCGGCACCCTGCCCTTCCACGGCGACGAAACATACCGCTTCCCCGGTTACAGCGCATACCGGCAGGGCTTCGATGTTCACGACTACGTGCAGATGGAGACGCAGTCGGCCGACTCCGCCTTCGAGTTCGTCGCCGCCGCCGAGGCCATGGCCCAGGTGGCCGAGTTACTCGGCAACCGGGATGACGTGGCCGCCTTCACCGAGATCGCCGGGCGGGTGCGAAAGGCAACCGAGCAGCTCTTCTGGATGCCCGAGCGCGGCTACTACGCGCCCGCGCTCTCCGATTTCACCACCGAGCAGCACCGCTATCCCTTCGCCAGCATCAACATGCGCCCGATCTGGATCGGCTATGCCGGAGCCGACGACCATCAGCGAGACAACGCGCTCAATGCGCTCAAGTACCTCTGGAAGCAGGGCGGAGGCGTCAACGTCACGCCCGACTTCGGCTACTACACGACGATGGTCCCGGGCTACGTGCTGTACAACCTCAACAGGCTCCACCACCAGCAAGCTCAGCGATGGGTCATGCGAGTTCTGGATGCGGCCGAGACATCCGGCGGCTTCGCGGAGATGAACACACCCCGCGACCGGCCGGCCGAGGACATCTGGGGACAGCACCGCTGCCGGCCCTGGGAGGGTGGCATCAACGCCCACGCCGTCATCGACGCCATCCTGGGCCCTGAGTACGATGCCACCCAGAACCGGCTGAGGCTGGCCCCGGCCATGGGCGTCGACGAGCGCGTACTCGGCGCGAGCAACATCGCCGCCGGGGAGACCAAAGTCGACCTCGAAGCATACGCATCCACCGGCAAGCGGCTCTATGAGTTGACCGCTCACTCATCGGATTCGCCACCGACGCTCGACCTGCGCTTTCGCGTGCCGGCGCAGTCGATCCGCGAGGTTCGCGGCAACTACGAGAGCTACGGCGGCCGCATCGCCGATCGGATGCTGGATGCCGACGGCTGGGCCGCCGTCGAGATCGTCGACATCAACATGGAGCCCGACGAGGTCGTCACAGTCGAGCTGGTGTTCGAGCAGTACGAGCCGACGCTGCATGGCCTCGGTTCCGAGAAGTTCGTCTACGGGCCGGCGGAGGTGAAGGGGAGCCCGAGCACACTGCTCCTTACCTGGAACCCGGAGGTCTACAACACTTACAGGCAGAGACTCGGCCGCGAGTTGATGGCGATAGACACCAAGATCCCGTGGCCACTCGACTACCTGCGCGGCGTACTGCTCCCGGAGGCGGGCAAGATCGGGCCGCGGACGCTGGTGCTCGATGTCGAGACCTATCCCGGCGGCTTCCGCGACACCACCTACTGGACCACCGGCGAGGGCGGAAAGCTTATCGAGGGCTACAAGGCACTGGGCGGGAAGGTCGAGAAGGCCGAGGGCGCAACCGAACTGCCGCCAAGCTACCGCAACATGGAGCGGGAGACGAGGTAGTCCGGCACGCTCAGTATGGTGGGAGCAGCCGTCGCAGCGCATGCCCAAGCACGGTGCCGAGCAGCAGGAGGCCCCGCAACGGTCGGGTGGCCCACCAGAGCGCTACAGATGGGGCCTGTCGGCCCTCCGCTCCCGGCATCGTTGTGGCGAGTTGTTCTGCGAGGTGCTCTGCCCATCTCACGCCGGGCAACTCCAGCAGGCCCTCGAGCCACTCGCGGGGGATCGCTCCGGCGCCGTGCACGGCGCCCGCGATGCCGCCCGTCACTGCCGCCGTTGTGTCGCTGTCACCGCCGAGCATGATCGCATGCTCGAGCGCGTCTCTGAAGCTCGGGTAGGCCAATGCGCAGAAGAGCGCGGCCGGCACCGTGTCATTGATGTATCCGCTGACGCCCCGCTCGAAGCCAAGGCGCGAGGACAGCTCCTCGGCCTCCTCGCCTGATGCCAGCAGCTCCGCCACCTGCAGAAGCCTCGCCCGGAGTTCCGCATCGCTGACCTGATCCGCTATCCCGCGCACCAGGACGCCGGGGGCTTCGGGTGGCCCGCCCGAGGCGACGGCTGCCGCGCAGAGCGCAACCGCCAGCGCGCCCTGCTCGGCCCTGCAGTCAGTGTGGGTGACGCGGGTGCAGACGCGGACAAGCTCCCGCAAGCGGGCCGCGTCTTCCCCCAGCCACGCTCCGACAACCGGTGCGCGCATGGCCGGTCCATTGCCTGCAGAAGGCACGCCGCTGTGGTCGGGGCCCATGCCCACGCACAGCCGCAGGCATGCCCGCAACGTCCCGAGGCCAACGCCCACCGGTGCGCTGAGCAGCCACCAGCGCATCTGCCATGCCAGGGACCGAGCGAAGGCCCCGATATCGCCCGCGGAGGCAATCAGTGCGCGCGCGGCCATGGCCAGATGCTCGGCGTCATCGCTGACCATGCCACGGCCGAAGAGGAGCATGTGGCGCAGCGGGGGAGAGCCGAACAGCTTCCGTGCGCGGTCCGGGGTCAGGCCCTCGCGCGGCAGACCCAGCGCGTCGCCGACCGCCGCCCCCAGAATGCATCCCGCCAGGGCATCTACTCGTCTATCCGCCGCTGCCTGCACCTGCGCCGTCCTTCCGTGCAGAGTGCGCTGTGGCGGGAGAAAGCGGGACGTCAGATGCACGGGGCGAGCAGGCAGCCTTTCCCCGACGCCCAGGCATCTTCCGCGACGCACCCCGTCGCTACCGGTTGTAGATCACCCGCGTGCCGAGGAGCCTGTCATGCCATCCGCGGTGCTTCGGATCGGTCGCGACCGAGAGAAAGAAGAGCCCCAGGGTGAAGCAGCTCAATGCCACTGCCAAAAAATAGCGGAAGAGCGCCGCGCCGTGGCCGATGCGCGATCCGTCCTCGTTGACCACCCTGTACCCGTGCATCATCTTTCCCAGCGTCGAGCCGTACGCTCCGTTCATCAGCACGAAGTAGAGGGCGAAGGCCAGAGCGCGCATTAGAGTCGGCCCCTCCGCCACCATGCCCGGCCCTGTCGCTCCCTCTGTAGTGGCCGCCGCCGTCACCGGCAGCGCAGCCAGGATGATATCCGTGACGCCACCCACTATCAGGCAGTCAATCACGAACGCCGCCACCCGCGGCCAGAAGCCGACGTCATTCAGCGCCGGAGCGCGGGTCGCGGGCTCCGGTCTCGCACGCGATGACGCCATCTGCAGGCGTCTCCGCTTCGCCGAGATGACCCGCCGCGCAGGCCGGGCGAGCCGTCTCTCGTGCGAATGCCCATGCAGACCTCCCGCGGATCCTGATACGGCCATGGCTACTCCTCCCACCCGGCGTCATGCCCCGCCCCGCCTCCCCCGCTACCGGTTATAGATCACCCGCGTGCCGCAGATCTGATCGTGCCAGCCGCGGTACTCCTCGTTGGTTGCCACCGAAATGAAGAACAGACTGCACGTGCACGAACTCAGCACGTTCATGAGGACAATGCGCCCCAGTGCCAGTCCGTAGCCGATCGGCGACCCATCCTGCCTGACTACCTTCAGCCCCAGCGCCATCTTGCCGAGTGTGGCGCCGTATGCGCCGTTCATCAGGGTGAAGTAGCTGACCGTCACCAGGCCGCCGACGGACTGGATGACGAGACTCGCCACGTTGAGCGTGTCCTCATCAGCGATGTCGGCGCCCGTTGTGACGATGACTATCCCGAGGAGGGCGCCGAGCGGGAAGCCGATGACCAGGCTGTCGATCAGGTACGCACCGACCCGCGGCCAGAAGCCGGCATTCTCCATCGCCGGAGTACGCGGCATCCGATCGATGGGTGACGAGTAGACGGGCATCGGGTACTGGCTCGACCCGTAAGGCGGCGGAGGCGGTGGCGCGCCCGGTGGCGGCGGATACGCCCCGCCTGCCGACGGCGACAGCGGGAGTGACGGCATCCTCGTATCCCCGCCGTCAATCGCCCAGCCGCTCCCGACGGCATCCGGGTCCGACGGTGGCTCAGGCGCGGGTGGCGGTGCCGGTGGCGGCGCGCTGAGGGCCGCCGGCGACTCCTGGAGCAGGTCGCTCGGCTGTGCCACATCACCTACATCGCTGTCCTCGAGGCTATCCGCCCTCGGCAGCGGCGACGCACAGTGCGGACACGCTATCGAGTCCCTGCTCACTTCCCGACCGCATCGGGGGCAGTGTCTGCCCCTATCGCCCTCGACGGCCATTCCAGTTCTCCCTCTGCCCGGCGCCACGCCGGGGATGTGTCTGGACCCGGTCTGCCGCCCGTGGTGTTCGCCGGGGCGCGGGATTCACCTGCCGTCTCAGCCGAGCAGTTCCTTCGCCCTGGCCGCGATGTGTTCGGCAGTCAGGCCGAAGGACTTCACCAGCTCCCACGGCTGGCCGGAATCGCCGAACTTGTCCTGCACGCCGATCATCGCCACCCGGACGGGCCTGCCGAGGCAGCCCCGGCAGATCGCGCCGGCGACGAGGTTGCCGAAGCCGCCGACCTGGTGCTCCTCAGCTGTGACAACAACTCCCGTCTCCAGGGCGGCCCTGACGATGCTCGCCTCGTCCAGCGGCTTGACCGTGTGGACATCGAGCACGCGCGTCTCAATGCCGAACTCCTGCTTGAGGATGTACGCGGCCCGCATCGCCTCCGGCACCATCGGCCCGCAGGCGGCAATCGTCAGGTCCTCACTCTCATCTGTGTAGTCCGGCGCAAGAACCTGCTCGAAGGCGTCGATGAACTGACTCGCGGCCTGCCGGAAGCGGATCACGTTGGCGACCCCGAACTCGAACGGTGTGTCGGCGGTTGTGACCACGGGCGTGGCCTCTCGCGCATAGCGGATGACCGCGGGCTCGGGCCGAATCGCGACCGCGCGGGTGACCTTCTCCGTCTGGACCGAGTCGGCGGGGACGCCCATGATGAAGTTGGGCAGAATCGTGATCAGCGAGATCTCCTCGAGCGACTGGTGCGTGGCCCCGTCAGGGCCGACCGAGATGCCGCCATGCGCATCCGCCATCTTGACCGGGAACTGGTTGTAGGCGATGGTCGTGCGGAGTTGGTCCCAGTTACGCCCGGTCGAAAACACGCCGTAGGAGCCGCCGAACGGCACGCGCCCCTCCTTGGCGAGCCCCGCGGCGACTGTCGTCATCGTCGCCTCCGCGATCCCGCAGCTGAAGAACCGCTTCAGCCGCTCCGGGTCATCCGTCTTGCCGTCGGGCTTGTAGAAGCGGTCCATGCGGATGGATGACGTGATATCGGCCCCCAGCGCGCAGACGTCGTCCTCGCATCCGAGGTCGGCCAGCGCGTCGCCGAAGCCGTTGCGCGTGGCGTCCATCTTCACCTGCATGTCATCGGCGCTGTTCCACCAGTAGTCGCGCGGGAACTTCGGCACCAACGCATCGACGCGCCTGTCGACCTCCGCCTGGTAGCGCTCGACGATGCCGAGCAGGCGGTCAATCCGCTCCGGCGGGAAGACCTCCTCGAGCCCCAGGTGGGCGATGACCGTCTCGAGCGACTCCCCGCCGCTGCGGCCGTCCTTGGGGATCAGGCCGTGATAGGCGACAACATCCTCGGCAAACGGCGCGCCCTTGCCCTTCACCGTCGCCGCGATGATGACGGCCGGTTGGCCCTCGACGGCATCGGCCTCAGCCAGCGCGCGCAGGATGTCGGCCATGTCGTGCCCGTCGCAGCGGATGACCTTCCAGTCGAAGGCCGTGTACTTCTCCGCCAGCAGATGCTTGTGCATCACGTCATCGGCGCGCCCGTCGATCTGCATGCCGTTGTCATCAATGATGACGACGACGTTGTCCAGCCGGTGATGAGCCGCGAACATGACCGATTCCCACACTGAGCCCTCATCGTGCTCGCCGTCACCCATGATGCAGTAGCAGGTGTAGTCTTTGCCCGCCATCCTCGCGTGCAGCGCCGAGCCACACGCGATGCCCAGGCCCTGCCCGAGCGAGCCCGATGATGCCTCCAGCCCCTGCAGCTTCAGTCGATTGGGGTGCCCCTCGAAACCCGAGCCCAGTCGCCTGAGCAACACCGTCTGCTCCAGCCCGCTCACACCCTCGAAGCCCTGCAGCGGCTCGCCGTGATAGCTGACGGGCCGATCATCGAAGTAGCCCGCCATCGCCAAAGCAACGTAGAGCGCGGGCGCCTTGTGGCCGACCGACCAGAAGACGCGGTCGCGGTCCTCCCAGTCCGGCGCCTTCGGGTCGTGATGGATATGCTTGAGATACAGCGCCGCGGCGATGTCCATGATCGACAGTGTGCCGCCCAGATGTCCCGACCCCGCCGCCACCAGCGAAAGCGTATTCCACACTCGCATCTCGTCGGCGCGCTGCTGAAGCTGCTCGATCGTGTAGTCGCGGCTGACACTCCCGGTTGCGGAATCAATGATCGGCATAGTCTCTCCTCCGTGGTGGATCAGGATTGAGCGCGTGGTGCGGCTGCGATGAAGGGGGCCCTGGTGCAGGTCGACGTGTCGGCAATCACGAACACGCTTGCCGGTTCACCAACCGGCAAGTGAGAAGGGATTCCACCCCAACTTCGCCCTGTTTCCCCCAGACGCCTGCGGATTCCTCCCCGGGGCAGGAGACACAGGCTACTTTCGCTGCCCTACTTCACCTCACCCGCCACCGCGCCGGTCTGGCCGTGGCTCCGACCCTCGACATTGCCGTCAAAGTGGAACAGCGCCCGCGTGTGCTCATCAAGCGTGAACTGAGCACTCGGCGGCTCGAAGTCCTCCGTGTAGCGCTGCACGTCCGAGATGCGCAGTTCATCCACGCCCGCGTCAAGCGAGTACATGCCAAAGCTGTTGGGGATGTCATCCGGCAGGTTCTCGAACCACTTGTAGTTGTAGTGCTGCCCCCTGCGGCCGTTGACATACAGCTCCGCCAGCAGCACGTTATCCTTCGGCTTCGTATGCCCGCCGCCGGGGAGTATCCCATTGCGGCGGCCCCACACCCAGGCGATATGCACCCACTCGCCGGCATCGAAAACCGTGCGCCGGTAGATGCGCATCGAGTGCCGCACGTCGCTGGGCTCCCTTGCCATGAAGTAGCCGTACAGGCAGTGGGAGAGGTAGAAATCCAGGCTCGCGTCCGGGTCGCGTGGGGCCATGTTGTAGCTCAGCACCCACGGGTCACCGCTCTGCACGCCCATTCTGCAGATCGTCTTGCTCTTCAGCGGCAGATCGATTGTGCTCCAGCTCGGCCGCAGGAAGAACTCGATTGTGCCCTCCCTGAAGGGCAGGAAGCTCGTCCCATCGCCCGATGCGTGCTGCTCGGGCGAAGCCAGGTTGAACTGCCGCTTTCCGCCCAGGTAGAGTGCCTGGTCGCCCTCGCCGCCCAGCGCCCCGGCGATATACTCGGTTGCCGGCGTCGGGCGCTCGCTCTCGTCCGCCGGCGCGGCTGTGTCCCATCTAATCGCGGGGCGGAAGTAGCTCTCGGGGTCCTCGACGGCAAAGAAGGGCGGGAGGTTGCGCACGCTCACGAGCTGGTTGTCGACGGGCTCGAAGGCCCACAGTCCCGGTGCATCGGCCGGCAGATCGACCACTCCGTGCAGGGGCTCCTCGCCCGGCCACAGGGCCCCGTCGGGGCGGTACAGCCGCGCCGAGCCCTCGAAGATAATGCGCGGGACCTGCGCGCCCTGTGGCACCTGGAAGTAGTAGCGGACATCCGGCGCCTGGGCGGGAGCCGGGCGCCAGTAACCCCGGCAGCAGATCACCACCGGCAGCTTCGTGTTGGCGATCACCATCTGCTGCCCGTAGACGGCGGGTACGATACTGTAGTCCCCCTCCGGCGCATCCGCGGGCACCACGATGCTGCGTTCGCCGTAGGTCTCGTCCTTCACCCAGGGCATCGGCTCGCCATGTGTCCCGTCGGCCCTCACCTGCACGATCGAGAACGCCTCCGGCGTCTGGATGTCGAACTCGATTGTCTTGCCCGCCGGCTTGCGGAACACGATCTCGCTGTCGTTGCCGAAGTCCTCGTAGCCGCACCACGATGTCACCGGCCCGTCGACTGCACCCGCCGTCATGAGCGTGCGCTGCGCATGCACGGCTCCCTCGAAGAGCGATGTGCATTTTTCGGCGCTGTCGATCCCGTGCATGGTGTCGGTTTCGGGGTCGTAGCCGCTGGCCACCTGTCTGAGGAAGACTCGCAAGCCCTGCAGGTAGCGTGGGTCACCCGTCTGCTCGTAGAGAAAGGCGCCCGTGATGCCGACGGGGTTGGTATAGGTCAAAGGCCATTCGCCAAGGTAGTCCTGCCAGAGCTGCCGCGACAGCCGCTTCGACATCTCGAGGTAGCGCGGATTCCCGAGGACCTCCCAGGCCTCCATCAATGCCCGGATGTCGACCTGGGTCTTGTACAGCGTCGCGTAGGGGTCCTCGAAGTTCGACCGGTACTGGATGAACTGCAGCGGCGCCTCGGGGTCATAGAGCTGGTCCATGGTCGCCTCGGCCATCGCCCGCAGCTCCGGGTCCCAGGTGAAGGCATAGGCGCCCACGAGCATCCGCAGTATCACCAGCGGCCGGCCGTCGCGCTTGGCTGCCGCCGGATTCCAGCGTCGCTTGACCCCCTCGCAGTACTCCCGGATGATCTCGGCTGCCCGTGGATTGCCCGTCAGGTAGTAGTCCCACGCGTAGTTGTTCATCGTCGTCGAGCTGGACTTGTGGAATGTCGTCATGCTCTCCCAGTAGAAGGGGAGTTGCCCCTTGCGCACCCCGCCCACGGGCAGGTCCGAGCCGCTGTCCACCACGTGCAGCCCCTTCACCTTGCCCTGCCCGTCGTGGTGGCAGATAGTGCCATCCGCATCCGTGCGCACGCTGTCGGCCACGAACCGCCGCACGTCGCGATCTCCCGAGCGCGCGTACATGAGCCAGAGGTCCGGCCGCAGCGTGTAGGTGATGGCCGCGTAGCGCTTCTGGTTCACCCGCTCCCCGGTGTAGCCCAGGTGCGGGCCGGCGTAGTAGTCGACAAAGCCGTAGTCACCCCAGGTTCGGATGCGGTCATGCCACTGCCGCAGCCCCGCGCTGATTGCCTTCTCAACCAGCGGGAAGCGCCCCTCATCGACCGGATGGAACGGCTTCATCGCCCTCGAGTCAGCAATCCACTGCGGGTCGCACAGCGCATAGACGGGCTGGGAGTGCAGCCTGCTGAGCCTCGCCGCCTCGCCCGGGAGGTCGCCTGTCGTCCGCAGCGCGGCAATCATCAGGTCATGGGTCTTGCTCCAGCCGACGGCGTTGGAGGTGTGTTCACGCATCTTCTCCATGACCTGCTCGGGCGTCAGCCTGTACGCCTTCGGGATCACGGCCTCGTACCAGTTGAGCAGGTCCCACTTCTTCGCCAGCGTCTCCGGGCGGAAGTCCAGCTCCTCGCCGGCCGCATTGCTGAACAGGTGCATCACTACGCGGTCGGGGCCGACCTCGAACTGCTTGGGATGCTGCAGCGCCGCCTCCCGGCAGGAGAACTCGAGCGCGCCGCTCGAGCCCGACAGCATCGCCCAGTCGCCGCACTCTTCGCCCTCGTGGATCGTCGTCTGCGCCCCGGAGGCGGCCTTCACGCTCACTGAGCAGTGGTTCTCCCCGTGGGCGAAGACGTAGTGGCTGTCCTGCAGCATCGAGGCGCTCATGCCCGCTCCAAGCGGGTGCGATGCCGTCTGCCGCCACTCATCCCGCGAGACGCCGAAGACAGCCTGCGCGTCGGCCCCCGGCCTGACTGCGAACTCCCACCCGATGTCGGTGAACCACACCTCATTCGTGTCCCGTGTCAGCACCAGCGTATGGGTGATACGGGCAAAGGGCTGCCCGGCGCAGACCTGCACGGAGGTGATATGGCGGGCCAGTTCCTCGCCATCCGCGGTCAGGTACGGCCCCTCGAAGCGCAGGCCTCCGGCCTGCGTCTCGGCGTCTCGCCGGGAAAGCAGGACTTCCCTGGGCGGGACGAGCGTATCCGCCGTCGCGCTGGCCACCCGCCCCTTCTGATCGACCACATACAGCCCACGCGTCCCCTCGGTCGTGGCGAACGGTGTATCGCCATCGAGGTAGATGTCGCGGATCGGCGAGGTGCCCTTCCCGAGCACGTAGCGCGCGAGGGTCGTGTCGATGGTGATAGTCCCATCATCAGCCCATTCGGAGGACCCCGGCCGGCGGGGTTCCTCGCCCCGGGCCGGACCGGCGACGACATTACAGCCCTTGTCCGAATCCACCCATGCGGTGAATGCCAGCCACTTGTAGGCCCCACCGGGAGCCCAGCGCCCTGCCACCTGCTTGCCGTGTGGGATTGGCTCCCCGTCGTTGTCGACGAGTGTGATCGAGGGGAGCGCCATCGCCGCCCGGCTCTCCGCAAGTGCCCCCTCCGGGAGCGGCACACCGATATGCACCGGCCAGTTCTGCACCCTGTCGATGCCCTCCGGCAGGCTCAGATGCACGGGTATCCGCGTGCCCGGCGCCAGTCTGCCCTCCGGGCGGTTGACGGTGATTGCCTGTTTCACCGTTGCGATGGCCCTGTCGGCGTCATGGAGAGCGAATATCACGGAGGTAGGGTCACCGCCGAGCGCCCAGATGTCCAGCGTCGCCGTGCAGCGGTCGCGGATCACCTCCGCCTGCTCGCTGACGCCGCCGCCGTTCTTGCCCTCGACGGTTGCCACCAGTCGCAGGCCGGCGCGCTGCAGTCCCGTGGTATTCNNTGTCGGCCTCGAGGAGGCGCTCTCCGGGGCGCGTCGAGGTCCGGTCCATGCGCACGACCAGGCGCTCGGCGTCATTGACCGGCGTCGTCTCGACCGTACCCGCCTCCGCAGTTGCCTCGAGGCTCAGCACCGCCCCCGCGGTGTCGGCATACCCTCCGGCGAGCGCCCGTGCGCCGATATCGGGGCCGTTGCGGCCGATGTTGAAGTTCAGTCGCTTCGGCCACTTCGACAACTCCAGCGCCGCGAGTGGAATGGCCACCTCGACTGACCATGCGTCTTCCCCCGCGGTCACCGCCTGCTGCCAGTCCGGGTTGTAGGCATCGCCGACGCCCGACCTCTGGTCGTAGACCGACCCCACGGCGTTGACGATGAACTGGTACACCGTCTCCGCCTTGCCCGATGGGTCGAACCACAACTCGACGCAATCGTCCTTCCATGCACCGGTGTCACGCTCGCGCTGCTCGGCCTTCGGCTTCGCCCCGCCGAGCTGACTGCACTTGACGCCGATGTAGATAGCGGCGTCGTCGAAGCAGACCATGGCGAGCGTCCGCGGCATGGCCCCGGCGCCGTTGGCGGCAGGGACCTCGGAGATGCCCGCCGCGCCCCAGGCCTGGTCACTCAAGACGCCGTCGATGGCCGGGGGCTGCGCGCACCTGCCCGCGCTGAGCGTCAGCAGCCGCTCCTGGTTGCGCATCTGCAGCCGCTCCAGCGGCGTGGGGGAGAAGTCGAGCGTGATCGGGAATGCCGCCGAGACACAGGCGCACACAATGGCACACAAATGGCAGAAGACAACGCTGAAGGCGCGCATTGTCGGGCATCCTCCCTATCGGTTCGCGGCTATTGCTTGACCGGCTGCCGGGCGGGTATACTCTCTGAAGACAATTCCCCCCGCAATCTGGCATATCCTTGTAGCATCGGCCCCCGACATCCGATGCGATCGCAGCACAGATCACGGCAGCGGGGCACCCGGACGGACCGCCCCGGGAGACAGACATTGATCACGGCAGGCGTTGACATCGGCTCTCTGACGGCAAAGGCCGTTGTGCTGCAGGCTCCGGCTCTCACCACGGCGGGACGCAGCATCATGCCCACAGGCAGTCTGCCCGCCGAAGCCGCTGTGCTTGTGCTGGACGCGGCACTCGCCGAGGCGGGTCTGGCCCGCGACGATATCGACGCCCTGGTGGCCACCGGCTACGGTCGCATCGGGGTCGAGCGGGCCGACTGGCGCATCACCGAGATCTCCTGCCATGCGCGCGGCGCCCGACACCTGCTGCCCGGGGTCCGCACCGTCATCGACCTTGGGGGCCAGGACGCCAAGGTCATCAGCCTTGATGAGGACGGCAGGCCGCTGGATTTCGAGATGAACGACCGGTGTGCCGCCGGTACCGGGCGCTTTTTCGAGTTGATGAGCGCGGCCCTGAACCTGACACTGCCCGAGTTTGGCGATATTGCCCTGCAGGCCCAGGCCCCCGCGCCGATAAGCAATACGTGCACCGTGTTCGCCGAGTCCGAGGTCATCGGGCTGCTCGCGGAAGGCAGAAGCGTCCCCGACATCGCGGCGGGGCTCTGCGAATCGGTCGCCAGGCGCGTTCTGCAGCTTGCCAACCGGCTCCATGTGCGGGAGCCGATGGCATTCTGCGGCGGCGTCGCGTACAATCGCGGCGTGCTGGCCGCACTGCGGCAGGTCCTGGGGCTCGAGGTTGTCGTGCCCGAGCAGCCCCAACTCGTGGGGGCACTCGGGGCGGCGCTACTGGCGGTGGAGAGGTCCCAATAGATGAGACGTCGGCAGGTTGTCGCAATCCTGGCCGTTGCAGTCATCATCCGGTTCTCGCCGGCTGTGATGGCCGACGACGCCGTTGACCTGGTCCGCAGGGCCGAGAAGAGCCTGCAGCGGAATGACTGCGGTGCGGCCATCGAGCCGCTCGTGCAGGCCGCCTCCGCGCGCCCGGACTGGTACATCCCCCCCGCCCGTCTGGCCGTCGCCTACCACATGGCCGGGATGGATGGCGCCGCCCTGCAGCAGTACATCCGCGTGCAGCAGATCGTCTTCGAGACATTCAGCCCCAGTCCGGGGCTCTCTGAGCCCGTCCGCAGCCTCGTCTCGGAGGCCGAGGGTTATATGACCATGCTCGTGAACCAGACCCGCTCCGAGCAGGGGCTGCGGATGCTCTACCCTCACCCGATGATGACCACCGTCGCCCGGGGGCATGCCGCCGAGATGCGGGACCGCAACTACTTCTCGCACATCTCGCCGAACAAGAGCAATGCCACCATCGTCGAGCGCTTTGAGAATGAGTTCTCATTCCGCGCCAGAGTGCTGGCCGAGAACCTCTCGCGCAGATGGACGCGTGGCAACGGCTACACACTGAAGCTCGCGAAGGTGCGCCAGAGCCACGAGGACCTGCTCAACAGCCCCGGGCACTACGCCAACATCGTCCTGCCCGAGCTGACCCACATCGGGATCGGCATCGAGGTCAATGACAACGGTGACTACTGGATTGTGCAGGTATTCGCCGACATGACGGGGCATCGTGAGTACTGAGCCTTTGCCGCGCGTATTCACCTACAACCTCCATACAGCGGGGGGGGGGCACGTCGATGCAGGAGCAGATACGCGACCTGCTGGAGTACTCCAGCCAGGTACTGAGCAGGTGTGCGACCGATAACGCCGAGATGGTGGCAGCCGCGGCGCGGATGATCTACGCCTCCGTGCGCGCCGGCGGGACGGTGGCCTTCTGCGGCAACGGCGGGAGTGCCAGTCAGGCCCAGCATCTGGCGGCCGAGTTCGTCGGGCGCTTCCTCATCGATCGCCCGGCCTACCGCGCTATCGCTCTTACCACCGACACGTCAATCCTCACGGCAGTCGGCAATGACTATGGCTTCGACCAGGTGTTTGCCCGCCAGGTCGAGGGGCTGCTCAAGCCGATGGACGTCCTGGTCGCTCTCTCGACCAGCGGCAACTCGCCCAACTGCCTTCTTGCGTGCGAGAAGGCGAAAGAGCTCGGGATCAAGACGATCGGGCTCTCCGGCTGCGGCGGCGGCAGGCTCGCCGAGGTTGCCGACCACTGCATTACCGTCGCGGGCTACGACACGCCGCAGATACAGGAAGCGCACCTGGCCATCGGTCACGCCATCTGCGCGGTTGTCGAGAAGGCGCTGGTCGAGGCCGCCGAAGGGTCCGCCTGATGGGCTTTGACGTCGAGGCCGCCACTCCGAAGACCGGGCGCGGAAGGGCGCCGTGGTCGGTGCGTCACGTGGCCGTGACCGGATCGACCAATGACGACCTGATCGCCGCCGCGCTCGGGGGCGCCGCCGAGGGCGCCGTGCTCGTTGCCGACCATCAGACGCACGGTCGCGGTCGCGCGGATCGACGCTGGATCAACCGCCGCGGGCGTGACCTGCTCTTCTCACTGCTCCTGCGTCCCCGTATACCTGCAGCCCACTACGGTCTTCTCTCCCCGGCCGCCGGCGTGGCGGTGGCCCGCGCGCTCACTGAGTTGACCGGCGCATGCTTCGGCCTCAAGTGGCCCAACGATGTTCTCGCTCCCGCCGCCGACTCGTCGCCACTCGGGGGCAAGGTCGCGGGGATACTCGTTGAAGCGAACACCGAGGCTCGGTACGCCGTCATTGGCATCGGCATCAACCTGTTGGGCGAGCCGCCCGATCTGGGAGGCGCCCGTGCCGTGGCGAGCGTCGAGCACGCCGGTGGCATAGCCCTCTCGCGGGAGGGCGTGGCGGCCGCGGTGCTCGCCGAGTTGGATGCCCTCTACGGGCATTTGTGCGACTGCGGGCCCGGCCCTATCATTGACGCCATCGAGCCGCTGGATGTCCTGCGCGGGCGTCACGTGCGGATTGCCACCCCGGCCGGTCAGGTCGAGGGGACGGCGGCAGGTGTCGATGAGGTCGGCCGACTGCTGATCCACACCCCCACCGGCACGATAGTGGCTGACTCAGGCGAGGCGCATCTGCTACAATAGACCTGCACGGCGAATCCGGTCTGCATCGACATTGACGAAGGCCACGAATGAGAAGCACAGTCCCACATATCCCCGCCCTGCGCGCATGTCTGTGCGTGCTGCTGGCGGCTACCGCTCTCACCCGCTGTCCGGGCGCACAGCCGAACCCGCTGACCGCCGGCGGGCAGCTTATCGCCGCGGGCAGCTACATGGATGCGGAGGCGACCTTCGCCCGCGCCTGTGAGGCCGACGCCATGAGCGCGGTGGGACGCTCGGGGATGGGCGCGGCCGCGTTGTTCAGCGGCGACCTTTCGGGAGCGCTCCACAACCTCGATGCGGCGCTGGCTATCGACCCCAACTGCGTCTCCGCGCTGCTCGGACGCGGCGCGGTGCTTTACAGGGCCGGCAGGACGGATGAGGCCATGGCGGCCTACCGGCACGCGCTGGCGTACGAGACGCCGTGCCGGCCGCAGATCCGCGCATGCGTCGGCCACCTGGCCTGCATGGCCGGCTTCTACCGGTCCGCCGAGGCCGACGCCGCCGGCGCGGTCGCCGAGGACCCCGACTGCGAACTCGCACGCCAGACACTCGCGGCAAGCTACATCGCCCTCGGACGCGCGGGAGACGCAATCAAGACGCTCGCCAGACCCGTCGGGCGCACCGACACCGCGTACCCCGGCCTCGAGGCGACCTCACCCGTCTTCAGCCCCGGCGCCGCCTACTACCGGGAGCACGGCCTCGACGACGCCATTCGTCTCGCCGGGCTGCAGTCGATCGGAGTGGCGGCCGGCGGCCGGATGCCGGTTGATGACACGCCGGCGGCAGTCGACGTGGCCGCGCAGGCCGACGGCGGCCTGCGGATCGAGTGGCCCGGCCCCAATGCCCGAGTGACCGGCGTGCTCGAGGTCTCCGTGGTGGCGTCTGCCGGTCTCCAGATCGACTATGTCGCCCTGCTCATCGCGGACCGCTTCGTCGGCGTCAGCAACTCGCGGCCCTATCGGCTGACCATTGATACGCGGACCGTCGCCGACGGCATCTGCATTGTGCGTTGCGAGGCCTATGGGCCGAACGGGGATATCGTGGGGCGGGCATCGCAGCAGATCGTGGTGGCCAACGGGGCGCGCACGCTGATGCCGGAGGAGCTGGCCGCCCGCGCGGAGCTGGACCTGTTTCTGCAGCGTGCATTGCTGCTGCAGGCCGACCCGACGGCGCGCGCGCAGCTCTGCGGGCACGCGCTGCAGGCAGCCGGCCGCAGTTGGGAGGCCGTGGACGCCTTCGAGTATGGCTTCTCCTACAACCCCGGTCTGCCCGGTATCAGGGCCGACCTGCTACTCGCCTACCAGGGCGTCGGGGTGCTCGGGCGCCCCTCGACGGAGATACACAACCTCCGGGCGGGCGGCGGCCCTCAGGTCGCCCTGACATTCGACGACGGCCCACACCCGGTGCTGACACCGGTGATTCTCGACCTGCTCGACCAGTACGGAGCCAAAGGCACCTTTCTGCTCATCGGCAAGCAGGCGGAGACCTATCCCGAACTCGTGCGGCTGATTGCCGAGCGGGGGCACGAGATCGGCAACCACTCCTACAGCCACCGCAACCTCACCGACCTGGGTGAGCTTGAGATCGAGCGTGAGCTTGTGATGACGCGCCAGATCATCCGTCGTGCCTGCGGACGGTTCATCACGCTCTTCCGGCCACCCGGTGGACACTACAACGCCAGAGTTCGTGCCGCCACCCGCGCCACCGGCTTCTCACCGCTGTTCTGGAACGAGAACATCGGCAACTACCCCGGCCGCCGGCCCGACGAGATCGTTCCGTCCATGATCCGCAAGGTCGGCGCATCCGGCATTGTACTTTTGCATAGTGGCTATGACGAGACACCCGCGATGCTGCCGGCGTTTCTGAGGGAACTCGCGAGCCGCGGGTACCGCATGGGCACTGTTTCGGAGCTTTGTTCGCATTCGCCGTTTGTGATGGCCGAGGCGCCCGCGCCCGGACCACCGGGGTGGCAACTGCATTGACCAGGTTCCTGGGGTGGACGGTCCCGATCGCCGTCGCATGCCTGTGCGTCTGCGGGTTCGCCGCGGCTCAGGAGGCCGGTACCGGCGAGACTGCTCCCACCATCGACCCGATCGTGCTCAACTACCTCGGGCGGTATGACTACAACGCGGAGGAGTTCATCGACTCCGATATCATCGACTTCTCCTATCTGCACGAGGCCCCCGCCGGCACGCACGGCTTCCTCTTTGCAGGCACCGACGGCCGCTTCTACTTCGAGGACGGCACGCGGGGCGTGTTCTGGGGTATCAACGTCGCCAAGACCTCGGTCTTCCAGTCAAAGGAACGCATTGACCAGGCAGTGGCGGCGATCTCGCGGGCCGGCTTCAACCTCGTGCGCATCCATCACATGGATGATGTCGAGGGCCTGCTGCCGCCCGAGCGCGCCGGCAAGCCCGACCCCATCGACCCGCACAAGCTCGACGCCGTCGACTACTGGATATACAGGCTCAAGGAGGCGGGCATCTACGTCTACCTCGACCTGCTGGACTTCCGGACCTTCACCGAGGCGGAGGGGGTGAAGGCCGCGCGCGAACTCGGTCGCGCCGCCAAGCCCTACGCGGTGTTCGACAACACGCTCATCGAGCTGCAGATACAGTACGCGCGCAAGCTCCTCATCGACCACGTCAACCCCTACACGGGGCTGGCCTACGCGGAGGACCCCGCCGTCGCGATGATCGAGATCTGCGACGAGAACGGTCTCTACCTCTCGCGCAAGCGGTGGGGGAACCTCGTCGAGCCGTACGCGAGCGATCTTCGTCGGCAGTTCAACGAGTGGTTGATCAGGCGTTATGGCAATACGTCGACGCTGGCCGAGGCGTGGACTGATGTCGAGGGCAACCACGGCCTGGTGCCCGGAGAGAAGCTCGAGGAGGGTACGGTGCTGCTTTTCCCCGAGAAGCGCTGGCCCGACAGGTTCCCGCCCGACGAGCAGGGCAACGCGCGCCTGCAGCGCGGTCGCGCCTCGGACCGGAAGCTCTTCATCGACTACGTCCACTCCGAGTACTTGCGCCGCGTCAGCAGCTACCTGAAGCGCCGGGGCGTTCGCGTGCCGATGACGGCGGTGCTTGACTTCAACGATGTCGCCGACATGCGCACTGTTGCCGAAGCCCTCGACTTCATGGGCACCAACTTCTACTACGACCACCCCAACTGGCGCGCCGGCAACGACTGGCGCCTGCCCGCCTTCCACGAGCTGCGCAACCCGATCGAGGACCTGCGCACCGAGACCTTCATCCCGCGCACGCTGGTCAGTCGCGTGTGGGGCAAGCCCTCGGTCATCAGGGAGTGGAACATCTGTTGGCCCAACCCGTACCGGGCAACGGGGATGGTCGAGGCCGCCGCATACGCCGCGCTCCAGAACCTCGATGCAGTCATCTTGTTCACCTACGACGTGCTCGAGCATAAGCGGCGTATCGAGTTCTTCGATGTCCGCACCGATCCTGCCCGCTGGCCCCTGGCCGGTCTGTGTGCGAAGATATTCCTCTCGCGCAACGTCGCTCCCGCGCGCTACACGACCGCCCTTGCGTTCTCGAAGGTCGACAGCTTCTACGCCACCTGGCAGCCGATGCCGACGGAGGGCTACAAGCTCGGATGGGTGAGCGGCTTCTCGACGCTGTTCTTCGATGAGCAGGCGCCGACCGGCGGCCCCGACCTGCTGATGGCCTCAGGCCGCTCGGCGGGCGCCTCCTACGCGCGCGACAACGTCATCATCCGCAGCAACTGGGAGNNCTGGGAGGCCGAGGACCTGCTCGACCATAAGCGGGACAGGAGCCTCGAGGACAAGAGCGGCTACCAGGTGGCGACGGTGCCCGGCGGCTTCAACCACTATCTCTTCGGCGGCACCATGTTCTCCGCGGGCGAGAAGGTCCGCGTGCTGACCGACCCCGCCTTCCAGGTGGCCGATGTCGAAGCCCACGGCCTGCGCCCCATCGGCATCGACGCGGCCGGGGAGGGGTGTGTCGGCTTTCGTGATGTGGCGCGCAATGCCTATGTCTTCCGTCGGCTGACCGATGCGCAGAAGCTCCGGGTGGCGCTTGATGCGCTAGGGCAGATGCACGGGGGGGCGATGTCGCACAAGTATGTCAACACGGGTATCTACAGGTCCGACACGGGGCAGATACTGCGTGACACCAATGCCGGTGTGCTCTGTGTCGATGCCCCGTACGTGCAGTCTGTCGCGGGCAACATCTCCAGGGCGGACCGCGCCCGGACATCGCGCCTGCAGGTGAAGACATCCACCGCGACCGGCGCCGTCGTCTGGACCAGCCTCGACCTCAAGCCGCCCGACCAGTCGCAGCACTGGGTGCTGAAGATGGTCACGGTGGCCGACAACACGGGCCAGCAGAGCCGCCTGCACTACTCGAAGGAAGACACGACCATCCATGCCCTCGAGCAGATGGGCGACACCCCCATCACGACCTCGGCGAAGAAGAGCCCGGGGGCGACGACGGTGCTCCTGGATGGGAGGGAAGTGCTCGGTGTCGGCCTGGTGAACGGCACCTGGGAACTCGTCTATGAGCACGGCCGCTACTACTTCTCGGCCGACACCGCCGGCATCGAGGTGCGCCTGCCCCGCGCCGACCAGACCGTCGGCGTGGCACGCGTCTCCGACGGTGAGCCGGCCCCGCCGCAGGCCCAACAGCAGCCTATCATCTACCCCGAGGCCTTCTGCTTGCTGCTGATCGAGAGCGCCTAGTATAATGGGCCGGCGCCTGCGGTCACCCCGCGGCCGCTTCTCCTGGTCTCGCTTTGCGAGCCCTTAGCCGCAGAGGGGGAATCGCGGGATGCCGAGTCTCCCGAGGAGTCGACCTGATGGTTTCTCTGACACTCAGAGACCACGAAAGCGGGAGAGGCAAACAGGCCAGCGTCAACCCTCACCGATAGCCGTCGTTTGCAGTTCTCCCCTCTCCGGCCACGGAGAGGGGCGGGGGTGAGGCTCGAACGGCGCCCGCCAAACAACTTCAGAATCCGCCTCCTGGCCCTGTCTTTCGGGCAGAAGGGGAGGCCGACGGTGTTCGCGGCTCGTTTGGACCCCTTGGCGTCGCGCCGGTACGGCGGGCAGGAGAGGGACTGAGAGGACGAGTCCAAGCCGCGGCGCAGCTGACTACACCAGGGAGGGTCCTACATGTCCTTGTCTCCGTTCGACTTCGTATCCCCACTGGATTTCCGCTATTACGGGCCCGATGAGCGCCTGCGGGAGCTGCTGGCGCCGTATGTGTCCGAGAGCGGTCGCGTGCGCAGTGAGGCGCTGGTCGAGGCCGCCGCCGTCCGTGCCCTCGCCGACCGTGGGATGTGCTCGGGCGACGTTGCCGACGAGGTGGCCGCCGCCGCCCGCGAGGTGTCCCCCGAAGCCGTCGCCGAAGAGGAGGCCCGCATCCATCACAACATCCGCGCGCTGGTCAACTGCCTGCGGGAGGCCGTCTCCGACGAGGCCAAGCCGTACATCCACCTGTGCATGACCAGCTTCGATGTCGTCGACTCCGCCGTCGCCTGGCGGCTCAAGCAGGCCGCCCGCAGGGGCATCATCCCCGAGTTGTGCGCGCTCCAGGAGACGCTCATCGCACTGGCCCAGCGGGAGGCCGATCAGGTCCAGATGGGGCGCACCCACGGCCAGCATGCCGAGCCGATCACCTTCGGCTTTGCCATCGTGGGGTTCGTCAGCCGGCTGGGCAACCGCATCGAGGCGATCGCGGCGGCTGCCGAGGGGCTGCGCGGCAAGATCAGCGGAGCAGTCGGCGCATACAACGCCTCCTCCATCTTCTTCGATGACCCCGAGGCCTTCGAGGCGGAGGTGCTCGCCCAACTCGACCTGCTCCCTTCACCCAGTTCCACGCAGATCGTCGAGCCCGAGCCGGTCACCGACTACTTCCATGCGCTCACGTCGACCTTCGCCGTCCTTGCCGATATCGCCGACGACATGCGGCACCTGCAGCGGACCGAGATTGCCGAGGTGGGGGAGAAGTTCGAGGCCGAGCAGGTGGGCTCCTCGACCATGCCGCACAAGCGCAATCCCTGGAACTTCGAGAATATCAAGAGCATGTTCAAGGCCTTCATGCCGCGGATGGTGACGGTCTATCTGGATCAGCTCTCCGAGCACCAGCGCGACCTGACCAACTCGGCTTCCTCCCGCTTCAACCCCGAGACCATCGTCGCTCTCGTCAGCAGCGTCCGGCGGCTCAACCGGATCATGTGCAAGCTCGTGACCGATACCGCCCGCATGGAGCGCAACTTCGAGATGACCTCCGGCATGGTCGCGGCCGAGCCCGCCTACATCCTGCTGGCCGCGCACGGGCACCCCGACGCCCATGAGACCATGCGCAAGCTCACCCTGCAGGCGCAGGCGACCGGCCGCCCACTGTGGGAGCTGATCAACGAGGACGAGGATGTCCGCCCGTATCTGGGGAACTTCACCCCCGCGCAGATACAGATGCTCAAGGACCCCAGGTCCTATACAGGCATTGCGGCGCGCAAGACCAGGCAGCTCTGCGATGAGTTCTCGGCCAGGCTGNNGCAGGCAGTGCGCGCGCGGACAGCCGAGTAGGCCCGCGTCGGCTAACTCGTTGCAGGGAGGCGATCTCGTGTCGCTTGTAGGCATGGATATCGGCAGCACCGGCGTCAAGGCCGTCGCATTCAACCCCGAGGGCACCATCCTCGCGAGCGCCTATCGCGAGTATCCGGAGATCCTGCCCCGGCCCAACCGTGTTGAACTCGACCCTAACCAGGTCTTCTCAGGCATCCTCGAGGTGCTTAACGAGGTCTGTGAGGCCGTCAAGGACGATCCGCCTCGGACGCTGTGCATGTCGACGATGGGGGAGACCTTCACCCCCATGGACGCGGAGGGCAACTTCCTCCATAACAGCATCGTCTCCCCCGACAATCGCGCAATTCCACAGGCGGAGTCGTGGGCTGAGACGCTTGGGTTCGAGCGCGTCTTCGAGATCACCGGCCACTCCGCTCACCCGAGTTTCACGATCAACAAGATCATGTGGATACGCGACACCATGCCCGACCTGCATGCGCGGACCCACAAGTACCTGCTGTGGCCGGACGCGGTCATGATGCGGCTGGGGATCGAGCCCCGCATCGACTACAGCCTCGCCGCGCGTACCATGGCCCTGGACATCCGTGAAAAGGTCTGGTCGGAGGAGATGCTCACCACTGCCGGCATCGACGCCTCGATGCTGGCGGAGCCGATCCACTCGGGCTCGGTAGCCGGTGAGATCGGCCCGCGGGCCGCGGAGCTCACCGGCCTGCCTGTCGGCTGCCTGGTTGTCGCCGGCGGCCACGACCAGCCGATGAACGCGCTGGGGGCGGGCGTGACGGCCGAGGGCATGGCCGTCGACGGCATGGGCACGGTCGAGTGCATCACCACGGCGTTTGACGAGCCGGTGACCAACAGCGCCATGCGCGAGTCCAACTACTGCGTCTACCCGCATGTATACGGCGACATGTACGTGACCCTCGCCTACAACTATGCCGCCGGCGACCTGTTGCGCTGGTATCGCGACAATTTCGCACAGCCGGAGGTCGCGCAGGCGGAGGCCGAAAGCCTCAGCGTCTATGACCTGATCACCGCCGGCCTGCCGGAGGGGCCGACGGGCGTGCTGGTGCTGCCATACCTGGCCGGCGCGGCGACGCCATACTTCGACCCGCGCGCATCTGGCGCCATTCTGGGGCTCACGCTTTCGGCGGACCGCAAGACCATCGTCAAGGCGATCCTCGAGGGCACTTGCTATGAGATGATGCTCAACCTCAAGCGCCTCGGGGCCGGCGGAGTGCATATTGACCGGCTCCGCTGCACCGGCGGGGGCTCGAAGAGTCCCGTCTGGCTGCAGATCAAGGCCGATATCACGGGGCTGGAGACGGTCACGCTCAATGTCACCGAAAGCGGCTGCCTGGCCGGAGCCATGCTCGGGGGCGCCGCCGCAGGGGAGTACTCCGACATTCTGGATGCCATCGGGGCTATCGTCCGGGAGCAGGACAGCTACCAGCCCGACCCCGAGCAGCACGCGCTGTACGAGGAACTCTTTGCCATCTATGATGGCGCATGGCCTGCCATCGCGAGCCTGGCTCACCGGCTTGCCGACGAATAGGACGCGCCGACATGACCGCAGCCGGTATCGTCTGGTCTGTCATCACGCTGCTGGCCTG
>DPJP01000432.1:0-1057 GCA_003542955.1 Armatimonadota bacterium | reverse complement strand
GCTCTCAACAGCATGAAGGGCCTATCTTCGCTTGCGGCGGTCATCATCCGCATGATGTTCGCCGTGCTGGGCGTGTTCATCATCGCCCTGTGCACGGGCAACGTCGACGAAGTGAGCGACATCAAGCCGATTACCGTGCTCTACCTCGCGCTCAGCGGGGTATTCGGAGCGGTCATCGGCCAGGGCGCCTACTACTACGCCGCGAAGTCCGGCCAGGTGTCGAAGATCGTCGCCTTCACCGCGGGCTACCCGTTGGTCACCGTGGTACTCGCCATCGCCTTTCTTCATGAGCCGCTCACCTGGCGGAAGATAGCCGCTACCGCGATGATCGTGGGCGGCCTGATCATCCTCGCATTGTCCCGGGAGGCCCCCGAGAAGCAAGAGCCCGCCACAGCAGTCGAGCCGGGGGGGCCGCCATGCGCAGGGGGCTGATACTCGCCGTCATCGTGACGACGCTCTCCTGGGGGCTCGGGCAACTGATGGATAAGCTCGGCGTCAGTAGCCTTGCGGAGACGCCGACCGCCGCCGCGGTGCTCCTGCGGCAGGCGATGGCTCTGGGCATGCTGTGTGCCTGGGGCGGGCTGACCGGGAAGATCAAGGATGTCCGGCGCGCCCCGCGCAGGGCATGGGGGCTGCTGGCGGCCAGCGGCGTCCTCGGCGTCGCCGTCGGCGGCGTCGCGTACTACTACGCCCTTGGCGTCGCAGACATCTCCGCGGTGGCAGTGTTCACCTCCGGCTATCCGCTGGTGACACTGGTGCTCGCGGCCATGGTGCTCAATGAGCGTCTGAGCATCATGAAGGTCCTGGGCACGCTCCTGGTGCTGGGCGGGCTGGCGGTGCNNGCCCCCGCCTGCATAGCGGCCCTCCAGCGCCCCTCCACGAAGGCCCAGCCCACCCGGCCGGCGAAACCTCACGTGCGTTCATCCCATTCGCCGGGTGGTGCTCTCGATGCTTCGGAAAGATGCCCGCAGGGCCGCTCTCATCGCTATTCTGCCGATCATGCTCGTCTTCGTCGCGCTGCCGGCCCTCGCGCAGGGCGGGCTCGTCTACGACCCCG
>DPJP01000418.1:17636-24574 GCA_003542955.1 Armatimonadota bacterium | reverse complement strand
CTACCAACTGAGCTACACCCGCTCGTCCCGCACATCATCGGCACAACCGGCACCGCGCCTCAGCCTGCCGGAGGCGCTACGGCCCCGATCGGGTTGGTGGTCGGGGCGGCCGGACTTGAACCGGCGGCCTTCGGCTCCCAAAGCCGACGCGCTAGCCAAACTGCGCCACGCCCCGATGCCCGGCCCGGATGGACATACAGTATAGCCAACCCATCGGTAGGCGTCAAGCATCATACTGCCGCCAAACAGCCCCGGCGCCCCATCCGCACCTCCGGACCCGTATTCCCGACAGCGCGCTCTAAAACGCGACAAGCTCCATGATCAGCAACAGCAGCAGCTCGGGCAGCATCTCGAGCTCCTCCGGCGGCAGGTCCGNNCACTGCTCAGTCACCAGGTGGAGACCCGTCAGGTCGGTCACGCCCCAGTCACGGTCCCCGTGCACCAGCGTCACGTAGTCGGCTGTCTCCAGCACCTCGACGAGCTGCTCGAAGTTCGGCACCACACCGTTGAAGGTCAGGTCCGGGAACATGTCGAGGATCGGCCTCAGAGGCGTGTCCGCGGCTGCCGTGGCGAGCTCGATCTCGATCAACGGCAGCGAGGGCATGATATCCCGGATGTCGGGCAGCGGGTTGAGGTATACGCGCGTTATGTCGACGGTGAAGTCGAGTTGCTGGGGGGCGCCGCCCTCGGCCCAGTACTCGATCGTCAACTGCTGCGGACCCGACAGGAGCGCATCGAGATGATCCAGTATCAGGAGCAGCCTCTCGGCATCGAGCGGCGGGATCATCTGGGCTGCGTTCACCGCACTGAGCAGTCCAAGGTCCATGCCCAACAGCGCCCGCAGGAGGTCGAGGGGGTCATCCGGGATCGAGGTGAGCCCGGCCCTGGCGTGTGTGACCGCTGCCCGGTATGCACGGTAGGCGTTGCCCAACTGCGCCGCGCCGTCGGGGTTGAGGGTACCGTAGGGGGCCGGTGGGAGGTACTCCGCGGGGCTGAGGATATCGTCGGTGTTGAGGTCCATCTCACCCAGCGTCGGGGCAGGGGCCCATCTGCCCTTATCGGTGTTGTACGCGCACGCGTCCGCAAGAAAGCCCGAGATGCCGGCCACGCCGGCGCAGATCAGGCTGAAGTCGGCCGCGTACATCGTCGCGACGGCGCCGTCGGGGTCCTCGAGCGTCACAAGCGCGCGGCCGGCGCCGAGCGCTGTGAAGTACGACAGGCGGTTGTAGACGCTCCCACGGCTTGTGTACAAAGTCGGCAACAGGTGCGCCCGAATCGCCGCCTGCGCGTCCATGTCCAGCGATGCGAGCAGGCCCAACTGGGCCGTCCCGACACCTTCCGAGACCCCCCGCAGCGAGGCCGCGCGGGGTCCTGCCAGACCGCCCGGCCCGTCGGAGGCGGCAAGCGCCATCAGCGCCAGCGGATTGGCGCTGAGAATGTTCGGCGCCTCAAACAGATCATGGCCGAGGTCGAGGGCCATGTTGTCCACCGCCCGCGCGATCATCATCATGCACAGGCCGAGTTGGCAGGCGGCGTCATTGGGGTGGAGGGTGGCCGCGTCCGTCCAGTCGCTCAGCGCGGCGCTCATCGCCTCGCGCGTCTGCGGTGGATCAGTCATCATAAGCATCAGGCCCTGAGAGCAGTCCGTGCCCCGGGGGCTGAGAGCCGGCTTCGTCGGAATGGGCGAGTTGATCGCGGCGTTGAGCACTTCGTCGGCGAATGCCTCGGGTGGCGGAGAGCTGTGGCACCCGACGATAATCAACACCGCGGAGATAACTACCATGCTGAGCAACGCTCGTGTGCTACCCATCATGCATCACCTGCCTGTTTGCCGTCTTCCGCCCCGCCCGTGGCAAGACGGTATACTCACTCGTAGCTACTGGTCCGCACCAAGTGCCATAATCTGCGCGCCAATTGCCCGCCTCCAGCGGTCGTACTCACCCAGACCCCAGCCGTTGGGGATGTTGAAGCGTCCCGAGACCGTCTGCTGCCCCGACGGTGCGGTCAGTGTCTCATCCCAGCGGCACTCGANNATTCGAGCCGCTCCCAGTCGAAGCTGCTCCGCAGTTGCTGTAGCAATTCCCGCGCCTCCTGCGCACGCGCGGGCTGCCCGCGGCCCTCGGCCCGCGCTATCAACTCCTCGAGCAGGTGGATGTACCTCAGGTCATCGACGCCCTCGCGGATGCACTCCCAGATCAGCGACGGCCCGCCGGGCACACCCGCCTCCGGGATCGCCGGGTAGGTGTACATCATGTCGGTGGATGAGCCGTCGAGGGCGTTCAGTGGATTGCCCGACACAGTCTGGTATGCCCACGTCATCTGGCCGTCGACATCCTGCAGCCAGACGAAGTAGCCGTACGCCAGGCGCATCGTCGCCAGCTCGGGGAAGAAGTTGGCGTTGTTGATGTAGTAGGACCAGAACTGCTTGCCCCACTCCCGGGCCTGCTNNCTTCCACTCCCAACCATCCGGCTCGAACCACACCGGGCCGGTCGTGTACCGCTGGGTGAAGATGTCGATGAAGGGCAGGGCGCGCTCGAGAGCGCCCTTGAGGCGCTCATCAGTCGTCGAAAAGGGAATGTGGTCGACCTCGACGATGCCGCCGGCCTCCTTGATGAGCCGGCTCTCGACAGCCCACCGCTCGATCAGGGCGGTCTTGGGGCGTTCCCCGTATGAGCCCGGCTCATCGACGGGCTGGAAGACGATCCCGGGCCAGCGTCGGACCTCCGCCTGCTCGAGGATGGAGCCGATGACCTGTCTGTACAACGTCTCGAACTCCGTGCTCTCCGGTGCTGCCTGGCCGGCGCACCAGGCCCAGATGTCGCCATCCATCAACCACAGGAGCGGCTGCGGAAAGCCTGCGTCCCGGTATGCATCCATCAGCTCGGCCAGCCCGCACGTGCCGTCAAAGCCGACGGCGGCCACGCCCTGATTGACTGCAATCTGCCCGTTGAGGCCCCCGCAGTAGCCGATGCTCGTCATCCCGTGCGAGCGCAGGTCCGCGCAATGCTCGCGCAGCCAGTCCGTGCCCGGTCGCAGCGCAGTCACGCGGTCGTACATGCCCAGCGACACGTCGCGCGGTTCGGGCAGAGCGAAAGGATACACGCGGACGGCAAGCCTCAGGTCGGTGGCCTGGCCCTGCGTGGGCCTGATCGTGATCGTCGTCCTATAGGTGCCCGGGGCAGCCTCGGAAGGCACGCGCACCGTCAGCCACACCTGCCGACTGGTCCCAGCGGCCACGTCCACCGGAAGTGTCGGGTCCAGGAGGGCCGGAGCGCGCATGTAGACCTTCCCGGAGAAGCTCGTGCGCAGATTGCGGCAGGCGACGGTCGCGACGCTCACGGCCGACCTGTCGATGGTCCGCGCACCGTCGGTGAGGTCCCCGACCTCTACGGTGAGCGGCCCCAGGTCGCGGGTGGCATAGACTGAGAACACCGCGGGCTCGGATTCGCCCCGTGCCGCCGAAATGCGCAGTTCGGAGCATACCTCGCGCGCAGCGGGGACGGTGTCGGGGAAGATGAGGTCGAGGTAGGGCCGCGTGTAGAGCACGTAGCCCCGGCCGTCGTCCTGCGCAGGTGTCTGGGCAACATCCGGCGCGCGCTTGAGTTCAACCATGCCCTCGGGCACCAGGTCCCGTGTGGCCACCCACTCGTCGGCGGGACTCGAAAGCGGCTCTTCACGCACGCGCTCGGGGTCGACCGTCACGCCGGGCCCGTCGGCCGCCGTCGGCACGAACTTGATATAGCTCAAGTACGCGAGCCGGCCGATGTGACGGATCAGCAGCGTCTGGGAGGTCATGTCCAGGCCGACGGCGACGAGGATGTCGCGATTGGTGTGCACCTCGGCCGTACCGAGCCCGGGGGCGATCGTCCAGGCCAGTTCGCGCCGACTGAGCTTGAGTTGCAGGCCCGTCTGGGCGTTGACCTCGCGCATATTGGCGTAGAGGTTGTACCGGCCGCGCAGGCGGGGCTCGACAGTCAGGTCCGGGTAGAGGGTGCCCGGCTGGGCCATGAGGATCGTGTCACCACGCGCCGCAAAGCCGACGTGCCGCTGGAACCAGCGTCCGGGCTCGCCGGTGACCGACAGCGCGGCGGCGGGGGAGAAGCGGCTGGTATCGGAGGCGGTGATGTAGACGGCCGGGTCGTTCTCGGCCATGGCCCCGGAAGTGGCGGCGAGCAGAATACAGATCGGCAGCAGCGCAAGTCCGACTCTCACAGCGTTCATCGAGAGGCCTCCATTCTGACGCCGTGTGAAGGGAGAGCGGGGTGATCGGGCAGGGCCACATCGCGCATCCAGTGAATGAAGTCGGAGCCGGGGGCCGCAACCGGCGCGCGACCAGCACCACGTCAGAAAATCGGCGACAGCTCCGGCTCCTCGATCTCCCATTCGAGGATGCGGTAGGTCTCCTCCTCGGCCTGGAACATGCACCGCTCGACGAAGTCGACGGTGATGAACTCGGGCTCTTCGCTCCCCTGGGCCAGCGGCGGCAGCATCGACTGGACGACCGTCAGCCGCCAGGAGTGGAGGTCGCGTCGGTTGAGCGGCTCAATGGTGAGTGTCGGGTGGGCATCGAGCAGTTCGCGCCGCATGGCGCTGATTACCGCCGAGTACTCCTCGTACAGCGCAATATCGACGGCATCGCACTCCGCCGCGTAGAGCCGGCGCAGTTCATCGGAGCCCTCGCCGCGGCGGACGACGCCCTCCCACAGGCCCGGCAGGTCGCGCTGGAGGCTGTGTCGCCAGACGTCATCGGCGACAACGTGGCAGAGCCACCCGGCCCAGAACTCGAGCGCTCCCGGCTCCCCCTGAACGGCGGGGCGCAGGTAGCCGCGCAGAAAGTCGATCAGACGCCGATCCTGTGTCTTGCGGCTGCGGAAGTGCAGGTCGCGGTGACCGGCCCTGGTTGTGACCCGGTGTGCGTCCGGTGCAATGGCGCCCAGCGCGAGGTCGGGCCGAAACTGCGCATCCCAGCCCGCGCGCAGACGCACACGCTCCGCGGTCAGCAGNNCAGCGGCGTCATGGTCTCTCTCCCGGCTGTGAGCCAATCCGCAGTAGCACTGTATCGCCCTGTTCGAGTTCAAGGTCAACGCCGGTGGTGTTCGCGCCCAGTTGCTCTCCGGTCAGGCAGTCGTAGACGTCGGCGGCCTCCGGAAGCCGCAGTCGGTGCCGGCCGCCTGTCGTCGCACGCAGACCCACCAGTNNGCCTTCTGGGTGCAGTAGAGATGGGCGCCCGCCTCGACGGCGTACTCACCCAACAGCGTCGCCGGAACGTTCGGCGCGGCCGACCACACCACCAGGCCCGTTTCGCCGCTGCGCTCGACAAGCCCTCCATGGCCCGACCCGACAAGCCCCGCCACCGGGTCGCCGTCCCGCCCGAACACGAACCGCGGCGACACCGGCTCCCGCGTGCCGTATGCCGCGCCATCACCCAGGCTCACCTGCAGTAATCCCGCGTCACGCAACCGCACCGGCGTGATGCCCATCAGGTCCTTCATCGTGCGCCCGCCGATGGTCAGGTCGATAGCCCCGGCAAGGTAGACGTAGAGCCCGGTAGCGTTCTCCCGCGCGAGCTGTGCACGCAGAGCGGCGCGGTCGTTGGCCTGCAGGAAGAAGGCGTCAGGCACCAGGTAGAAGCGATAGACCGGGATGTTGCCGGCCAACACGTCTTCTAGGAACCACACATCGGCCGGCATGCCCATCAGTGTCACGGCCCGGCGCTGCTCATCCAGCAGCGGCCCGGTCAGGGCGTTGCCGCAGACTGTGTGGGCGATGCTGTAGTGGTCCAGGACCACCGCAACGTCTGCAAGTTGAGGGCGGCCGGTATCGGCCCGTGCCCTGTCGATAGCCCGCAGGCTGTCGTCAACCAGCCCGGCCGGTATGCTCGCCGCCGCGCCGGAGCAGACCGCCTGCACGGCGTTGTTGCGCGCCCGCTGCACATCACCGGCCGGCTGCAGGTGCCAGGGCCACGTGTAGATGATGCCCTTGCCGCGCGCGCGTAGCGACGCGTCGCACAGCCCGAAGGTGGCCAGCTCACCGCTCTGGCCCGGGAGCCCGGCCGCGGGGGCGGCGAAGAAGTCCACGTCATCACAGTCGGCAAGTGTCGGCGCGGCCAGGTGTCCGCCGTTCTGCAGCGCGTACGGGTACCGGGCCTGGTCGAAGACATGACCGTAGGCCGCCCCACAGAGCTTCTCCGGGGCCGCCGAGGCAACCACCGCCGCGACCGCGGCGATTGCGTCGGCCATGGCATCGGATGCAAATGCGTCGTAGTCGACCAGGTGCTGTTCGCCCGCCGGATCGCGCACACACCCGAGGTTGGCCTTCATACGCTCGGCGGGAGTTGGTACGCCGATCTGCGTCCAGGAGAGAATCGGCTTGCCGTCCGCTATGCCCTCGGCCGACGGCTCCGGGTTCCCGGGCTGGTTCCACGCGATCCGCAACGCCGAGAGCCCGCCGTATCGCTTGCGCAGCCATTCGCGGTATGCATTCTTCTGGGGGGCGCTGTAGTCGGCGAACAGCCCGCGGCTTGCCCCGGGATACTGCCAGTTGCCCCACTCGCCCGAGCACAACAGNNCGGCGACCGCAGACGCGACCGGCAGACCCTCGACATGCTCGATGAGCGCCCGCAGCGACTTCTCCGCGTCCGTCCGCCACGTCTGTGATGCCCAGGATGCATACGTGCGTTTGCGGCCGGGGACGCCCGCGGGAGCTCTGGTGGTGTCATCGGCGAACCGCACAAGCTCGGACGGGTGCGCCTCATCCCACCACGGTGGGGAATCGATGAACACGCGCAGCAGCACCGAGGCATCGGGCCGCGTCTGCACCAGTTCGCTCAGCCGCGCGTCAACGCCGGAGTAGTCGAACGTCTCTGCCGCAAGCCAGGCGTCGGCGCAGCGGCCGTACAGGTCGTATGCGCAGGCGACGTCGACCATGTGCAGCTTCA
>DPJP01000418.1:0-17613 GCA_003542955.1 Armatimonadota bacterium | reverse complement strand
GACCCGCGGTAACTCGCACGCTTCCCGGTGCGCTATCGGTCGTGGGTGTCACGCCGCCGGAGAGCGCAACCTCGTAATCGCCGGGGACGCACACCGGGGGCACAAACAGCGTGATGGCCCCGCAGTCTACCGACTTGCCTGCCGTCGGGGAGCCGGGGGGCGACACGGGGCGCGCGCCGACCACAAAGCCGTTGCGCCTCAGAACCAGCTCGATCCGCGGCCACGCCGGGCGGGTGTCGACGGGCGTCAGGGTCAGCCCGGCGTCAAAGGCGCGGCCGGCCGATACCGACTCTGATGGGCACCGCACCTCCGCGCGAACCGCCAGCGGCGGCGCGCGATAGGCTTCGATACGGTCGATGTAGAAATCGTAGCTCTGTGCCGGGGTCAACTCCGAAAAGGTGATGGCCAGCGCCGTGATACCGCCGGCCTGCTCGGCAGGCACGGCAAACGCGACCTGGCGCCAGTTGCGCTCCTCCCCCAGGCGCTGGTGTGGCAGCACACTCGCGTCGGCTCCGCGGATTAGCGATGCCCCCAACGCGATGTCGTGTCCGCCCGGGTTCTTGATCCACAGCGCAATGTACGCCGGCGGCGTCTGAGCGCGCCATGGCAGGCGCAACTGCGCACTCCCGGCCGGGGCGGCCTGGATGCTCACCTGCAGGCTGCTGCCCTCGATGCGGGCGGCGCGGGTGCTCTGGATGCTGATCCGCCCCGCCTTGCCTTCGGCGTCACGGGCCGAGGCGGTGAAGCCGTCGGCCGACTCACATTCGGAGATGGTCTCGGCAATCGAGCCGGCGAGTTCGGGGATGGAGCGGTCCGGCGCGGCGGGCACGTCGCCGCGGAGTGTAGACGGGCAGATGCAGGCGGCCAGGAGCCACATTGCGCAGAGTAGACAGCGGTTGAGGCCTGCCATGGGGATCCGTATGATCGGTGCCTCGCTCATCAGGGGATCATGGTCGTGCGGTCCCAGGAGCGGATGTCGGCATCGAGCTTCTCGCCGCCCTCGACGCCGTCGGCGCCGTAGCTCCAGAGGGAATAGGGATGGTAGAGGTCCTTGTGCCCATCGCGCGGCTTGCCGGGGACGACATACTGGAACTCATGGCCCCAGGCGTCTCTGAGCATCTCGGGCCCGTCGACGTACGGGCCGTCCCAGTTGGCGGGCTGCGGGCCCTGTGTCGGCCGGGTCAGCAATGCGCGCAGGCCCTGCGTGCCGNNCGTGCCGGTCGGCAGCAGCCCGCCGGCGTCAATCATGTAGCGTGCCAGGGCGTCCTCGACCTGTTGCATGCGCGCGATCGTCTCGTGGCGCTTGCCCGCCTCGTTGCGCTCCGCGAGCGCGCTCATCCCCACAAGCGCCGCTACCAGTACGACGACGAAGGCCGCAACCACCTGCACGATACGGTTCGCTGCAGTCTGTTCGCCCTGAGGCTCATTGGTGTCAGGCATGGTGTACCGATTATACGACAAACACGGGCGGCTTTGAAGCCTTCGCATCCATCCGCAGGGATTCAGCCTGCCCTCGCGGAAGAGAGCACGGACTGACTACCTTGTCTCCGGGAGACGATCCTTCCAATGGAAAAGCGACCTCTGGGCCGCACGGGGCTGCAGGTGGGCATCATCGGCTTCGGGGCCATCAAGCTACCCGGTATCAGCGAGCAGGAGGCATCCGACTGCCTCAACCTTGCGCTGGACCAGGGCATCAACTACATCGACACTGCGCGCAACTACCGCGACAGCGAAGAGAAGATCGGCAAGGCGGTCGCCCACAGGCGTGACGAATACGCCATCGCGACGAAGAGCTCGGCCCGCGACGGCGATGCGATGACCGAGCAGCTCAATACGAGTCTGCGCAACCTGCGCACCGATCGCATCGACGTATTCCAGCTTCACACCGTCAGTACCCGTGATATCTGGGAGCAGGTGCGAGCCCCCGGCGGCGCGTACGAGGCGGCGCTGCGGGCACGCGAGCAGGGGAAGGTACTCCACATCGGCGTGACCATCCACCGCGAGCTGCAGGTGATGGCAGAGGCGATCGAATCTGGGCTCTTCGAGACAATTATGCTCTGCTACAATGCACTTGATTCGGAGAACGTAGGCACGGAGATACTGCCGATGGCGAGGGCCGCCGGTATGGGCACCATCATTATGAAGCCGCTGTCGGGTGGGCAGTTGTGCCGGCCGCTCGAGCAGCGCACCCCCGGTCTGGGCGGTCCCGACGCCATCATCGCCGGCGCGTTGCGCTTTGTGCTGCAGAACCCTAACGTCGATTGCGCTATTCCGGGCATGCAGAGTGTGCGTGAGGTCGAGGAGAACGTCGCTCTGGGGGAGAGCTTCGCGCCGCTGTCGGCCGAAGAGCATGAGGAACTCATCCGGCTCATCGGCGAGTTCGCGGGCGAGTACCGATACGGGCAGAGGTGCCTCCGATGCGGCTACTGCCAGCCCTGCCCGCAGGGCGTGCAGGTGCCGGAGGTCCTCCGCGCCGGCGACATGCTGCGGGGCTACGCCGAGGAACTCAAGCACCTGGCGCTGGACGCCTGGAAGGCAATCACGGTCGGGCCGGAGGCCTGCGTGAAGTGCGAGCAGTGCCTGGACAAGTGCCCGGCGGGGATCAACATCCCCGAGCAGCTCAAGTCGGTGCAGGAGTTGTTCAAAGGCTACCGCGAGGTGTGAAAGCGCGCTCAACCTCGCCGCCGCTCGAAGCATGCATCATCATCAGGGAGCAGACCAATGCCGACTATCACAGAGCCCACGCGCGACACCCCCATCATCGACGAGGTCGATCTCTGCGTGCTGGGCGGCAGTTGCACCGGCGTATTCGCCGCCGTGCGCGCCGCGCGCCTGGGCGCACGGGTCGCGCTGGTCGAGAAGCAGAACTGCTTCGGCGGCGTCGCCACGTGCGGGCTGGTCAACGTCTGGCACAGCCTGTGGGACACCGAGCAGAAGCAGCAGATCATCAGCGGGCTCACCGAGGAGATCATCGACAGGCTGCGACGGCGCGATGCAGTCACCACATTCCCCGACCCCAGGGGCCACTACCGTCTCAATACCTTCGAGCTGATGATCGAACTCGACGAGCTGGTGACCGAGGCCGGTGTTGTGCCGCATCTGCACACGATGTACGTGGCCCCGCACACATGCGATGGCCGACTCGATTCGGTGATCGTCGAGAGCAAATCGGGGCGGGGAGCGATCCGGGCCGGGGTGTTCATCGATGCGACCGGCGACGGCGACCTCTGCGCCCACCTGGCCTTGCCCGCGTATACCCCGGACCATGGGCAGCCGCCGACGACCTGCGCCAACATCCACCGCGACCCCGGGATCGAGTTCGCCCTCGATGCCGCTATCGCCGAGCATGGCGCCGAGTTCGGTCTCGAGGATGACTGGGGCTGGCGCGGGCCGGTGCCCGGCCTGAACGGCGTGACCATGCACGCGGACCATCACGTGTTTGACGAGGACCTGCTGACCGCGCCGGGGCTCACCCGTGCGGAGATCGAGGGCCGGCGCAAGTGTCGCGCGGTCATGGACATCATCCGCAGGTACGGGCCGGAGGGCTCGGCGCCCGTGCTCATGGCGCTGGCCTCGTATATCGGCATCCGGCAGACGCGGCAGTTCGCCTGTGCTCACAGACTGATGGAGACGGATGTGTTGAGCGGTCGGCGCTTCGACGATGCCATCGCCAACGGCACTTACCCGGTGGACATCCATCACAGCGACAAGCCGGGCCTGACGTTCCGGTACCTCGACGGCCGCGAGCGCTNNCCGCGGAGAATCCAACTTTCTACCAGGCGCCATACGGCTGCCTGCTGCCCCAGGGGGCTCCCGGCAACCTCCTTGCCTGCGGGCGCATGCTGGATGCCGACGAGGGCGCATTCGCGGCAATCCGGGTGATGGTGAACCTCAACCAGATGGGCGAAGCGGGCGGCATCGCCGCGTGCCTGGCACTTGACGCCGGCTGCGATGTCGATGCCGTGGATACAGTGATCCTCCGGAAGACACTCGCCGACGGCGGGTCGGCGGTTGCGTAGAGGGCGAGGTGGGGTGAGACACTGGGCAGAAGGGATGATCCAACTGGGGCCGGATGGGGGCCCGTCACCGTCCCGATCCGCATACTTCCGCGGATCGGGACGGTGCCACCCATTCGGCCCGTCCTTCCGAAGGGCGGTGCGGAGGGAGGTGGGGCACGGGCGATGATACTGCGATCTGGGCAGGATCGTCCGTGAACCAATCCGTGGAGGGAACGCCCTTCGAAAGGAGGGGCCGAATGGGCGCCGACTGCGCGTCGTATGCGCAGGAGGCGGGACCCATCCGGCCCCGGTGGCATGCACCCGTCCGACCTCGCGTCTTAACACCGGGGCGCCCTTCCGAAGAGCAGGCACGGCCTCTGTGAAGGTATTCCCCACCGCGTGCCGGAAATCCCATCCGCACTGAGCTGTCGCCGGACCATGCGCACGAACCACCCACCGCCAGGATGTGATCTCATGAGACTGATATCCAACCAGGTCAAGATATTCCCCACGCGCGCGGAGATGGGCAAAGCAGCCGCCGCCGATGTGGCAGCCGCCATGCGCGCCGTCGCCGAGAAGAAGGACTCCATCACCATGTGCTTCGCCGCCGCGCCGTCGCAGGATGACGTGCTGGCGGCGCTGTGCCAGATCGAAGGCGTGCCGTGGGAGAAGGTCGTCGCCTTCCACCTCGATGAGTACATCGACCTCCCGCGCGGGCACGCCAACAGCTTCGAGGTCTACCTCAAGGCCCACCTGTTCGACATCGTTAAGCCGGGCACGATCTTCTACATGGCCGACACCGAGGGCACACCCGAGGAGCGCTGCGCGCAGTATGACAGGCTCATCGAGGACCATGGCGGCATCGATATCGCCATCATCGGTATCGGCGAGAACGGCCACATCGCCTTCAACGAGCCGGGGTCGAGCTTCTACACCGACAAGCTCAATGATCTCATCCAGATCGATGACAAGTCGGTGCAGCAGCAGTACCGCGACTACAAGGACCACCCGAACCCGGAGGCGCGATACGCCACACTCGAGGATGTGCCGCGTAACGCCATCACAATGACGGTCCCGGCCATCTGCGCGTGCCGGAACATCTTCTGCGTGGTGCCAGCGGAGCCCAAGGCGGAGGCGGTCAAGGCCGCGCTCGAGGGGCCTATCACCGAGCAGGTGGCGGCCACGGCGCTACGCACCCATCCGGCGACGATCATCTACCTGGATGCCGACTCCTCGAAGCTGCTGATGCCCAAAGTGGGTGGTTAGGTCGGACAGCCCGGCGCGGGTGTCGATCATCATCGTCAGCTTCAACACCGCCGATCTGCTGGCAGATTGCCTGCAGTCAGTGTATGACGACCCCGACAGCGAGCACTGGCAGATCATCGTCGCCGACAACGCCTCGGGCGACGACAGCGTGGCGATGGTGCTGGAACGCTTCCCCGGCGTACACGTGCTGGCGCTGGACCGCAACTACGGCTTCGCCGCGGCGAATAACCGCGGTGCGGAGGTCGCGTGCGGAGACCATCTGCTGTTCCTGAACTCCGACACCGTTGTCCCCGTCGGTGCCATCGGGGAGTTGGCGGACTACCTCGAGGCGACGCCGGATGCGGCAATAGTCGGTGCGCGGCTGCTGTCCCCGGACGGCAGCCTGCAGCTCTCGGCCCGCAGCTTCCCGGGGCCGCTGAACACCTTCCTGCTCTACTCGGGCCTGAGCAGGCTGCTGCCTGGTGTGCGGCCATTCGGAGCCCCGTACCTGTCATACATCGACCATACGCAGGTGAACGATGTCGACTACGTTGACGGCGCCTGCCTGATGATGCGCCGGGCGACGTTCGACCGCCTCGGCGGCTGGTGTGAAGACTACTTCCTCTACGCCGAGGATGCGGACCTGTGCTTCCGCGCACGCCAACTGGGCGCGAGTGTCATCTACTACGGGCCTCGCCACATCACCCATGTCGGCGGGGCAAGCGCGGCGCGGGTGGCGGTGCGCTCGACGCTGGAGTCGCATCGGTCGACCTTCCTGTTCATCCTCAGGCATCGCGGCAGGGCGGCCTTCTGGCTCACACGCCTGTTGACGACACTAGGGGTGTTGCCCCGTCTGCTGGCGACGGCGATTGCGTATCCGTTTGCCGCGCTGTTGGGGAGGGCCGACGCGATGGGCTCTCGCGTGCGACTCTACCGGCGTGTGCTGGCCCTGTGCCTGTCGCGGAATGTGCTGCCGACCGGCGGGTTGATGCGATAGCGGCGGGTGCGAAGACGCCGGATGCCATTGGAAGGGCTACTCTCGGGTGTCTGCCGGGGGACGAAAACCAGCCCGCGTCTTCGCGCTTTGCTCAGTTGACCATGCCGGGACGGTATGCTATACTTGCCTGCGTCGGGGCGTGGCGCAGCTTGGCTAGCGCGTACGGTTCGGGTCCGTAAGGTCGCCGGTTCGAATCCGGCCGCCCCGACCAGTTTTCCCCTCGAAGCATCCCACTTCAGTCGTCCACTCGTTCGCCTGACTCTGTCTGCGTGCTGGGCATTCGTATGGACACGCCGTTCTCAAGACGGGTCTCATCTTGAGGAGCCGATACCGATGGCCCCGACCGTCACACAGCCGACCGAGGTGCTGTTCAACTGGAGCGGTGGCAAGGACAGCGCCATGGCTCTGGCCCGGATGCTCGCCGATGGCCGCTACCGGGTTGTTGAGCTGCTCACCACCGTGACCGAGGCATACGACCGCGTCAGCATGCATGGTGTACGGCGCGAGTTGCTGCGTACCCAGGCGGCCTCGATCTGCCTCCCGCTCCGAGAGCTGGTCATCCCCTCGCCCTGCAGCAACGAGCAGTACGAGGCCACAATGTCGGAACTGCTTGCGGGATACATTGAGCGCGGCGTCACCACCATGGCGTTTGGTGACATCTACCTCGAGGGCATCCGGCAGTACCGTGAGAGCAAGCTGTCGCCGCTGGGGCTCACGGCCGTCTTCCCGCTGTGGGGCGAGGACACCACGGAGCTGGCACGGCAGTTCGTGGCCCACGGCTTCAAGGCCGTGATCACCTGTGTGGATACGCAGCAGCTCGATGCCTCGTTCACCGGGCGCCAACTGGATGCCTCGTTCTTCGCCGACCTCCCGGAGGGCATCGACCCCTGCGGCGAAAACGGGGAGTTCCACTCCTTCGTCTACGACGGTCCCGTGTTCGCTGAGCCCGTGGGCTTCACCCGTGGCGAGGTCGTACTGCGCGACGAGCGCTTCAGCTTCATCGACCTGCTGCCCGCCGGCTGAGGTCTCTCAGGATAGCTGAAAAGAGAAAGCCCCCGGTCCATGCGGAACGGGGGCTTGTAGGCAGTTGTGCTACGGACAGGCTTGAGTCCGCCTTAGCCGACGGCCTCGCCCTCCTCGAGCGCGTGCAGTTCCTCATAGAACTTGGTTGCCATGCTGGCGATGAAGTTGATGTACATGTCCAGCGATTCCGCGTCCAGCGTCCGCATGTACGCCTCGGCCTGGCAGTCGAGGTCGCCGTTGTCGGCATCAATGCAGAGCTTGATCGCCGGGTAGTCGTTGTTGATCCTCAGGGCGCGGAGCATCGTCTCGGGCCGGAAGTCATGGCCGTCCTCGTAGTCGAGGATCGTGCAGAACATCAGCGCGAACTTCTTCTCGTCGTTATTGTAGGTCAGGAAGACGTCGAGTGTCTCATCTTCCTCGCCGCCCTCGATCTCAAACGGGATGATGTAGCTGTTCTCATCGAGGACTCTGTACTTGAGGTCGGTCTGGTCCAGCATGGCCTGCAGCGGGTCCTCGTCATCTGCGCGGGCCGGCATCGCCAGGCTGCCCGCCACCACGCACATCACCGCCACCACCAGAGCCGCCTGTACGACTGCCGTCGGGTATGCCCACGTCGTGTGTTGTCTCACTGTGTTTGCCTCCTGATTATGACCGCGTCTGACCTCGCTCATTCGGGCCGTACCGCTCCCGGCCCCACGATCGCTACACATCTGACTTCCCCGGCGCGTGCCGGGTTCCGCATCGTCTACTGCAGGACGAAGTGGCGCTGTGCCGCCGCCATCTCCTGCAACAGCTCCATGAGTGTCCACACCTCGGCCCACTCGCCCAGGCTGTTGATCGCCCGCATGCGGCGGGCCTCGGCAGTCAGCGCCTGACCCGCGCTGACGAGAGCGACCATTTCCTGCATCAACTCATCCTGCCGCGCGAAATAGGTGTCGGTGTTCATCGCGCGCACACCGTCGAGGAATGCGCCGACATCCTCGAACACCTTCTCCTCCGGGGTCGCCGCGACCTCCGCGAAGGTCTGTCTGAGGTTGCTGATAGCCTCGGAGCGGAACGCGTTCCACTCATCCGGCGCGGCCGCGCGTAGCTCCGCGAGTTCCTCGGCGATGCTCCCCGCGATCTCTTCCGGCTCAGACGAACTCAGCCGCGCGAGCTGCTCCTCCGTCAGCACACCGGCGATGGCCATGGCCACCTGGTCGGCCAGCTCCGCCTTCCGCCGCTCGAGGACCTCATCCCCGTCTTCCGCAGCTCCACCCGGGGCCAGCCGGCCCACCGTCGCGGCGTGGACGGCGATCCAGTGCGCCTCCGTCGGCTCCCCGCCGCGAAGCAACGTCTCGCGTATCTCCGCCAGTGCCTGACGCAGTGGCTCTGATGCCTCAAGCTCGCGTATCCTGCGCAACTCGGCAAACGGCTTTGCGATTGCGGTCGCGCATCTTTCGGCCTGTTCGGATGTCAGGCCGATGCGGTTGGCCTGCTCGAGGACCTGAATCTCGCCATACAGCGCCCAGGTGCGCATGAGATCGCGCAGTATGCTCAGCGTGGCCTGGTCCGTCGTGTCTGCCGCCCCGCCCTGAGCCCATGCACTGCTCACCGCCAGGGCGCACAGAGTTGCACCCGCCCAGATCGGCGCGTAGCGCCTCAACGCTGGTCCCATCAAGATCGTTCCCCCTTCAGGCAGTTGCACTCCATTTTCGACCACATACCACGCAACTCCTGCAGACTCACGCGCGGGTGTCGGGAGGACATCCGCCGGTCCGTGGCCAATCTAAGGGCCGAACACGCTGCCGGCCGGGTGGTTCCGTGTCGGCCGCGACTACCCCAGGGGGGCGCCGGACCGCGGGAGGACCGCTCCATGGCTGGACCTATCAGGATTGCGGTGATGGCTTCAGGTGGGGGAAGCAACCTGCAGGCCATCATCGACGCGTGCGAGGCCGGGCGTATCAGCGGGAGCGTTGTGTGCATCGTGAGCGATCGGCGCAATGCCGGAGCGCTCGACCGCGCCCGTAACCACGGCATCGAGGCGATTCACCTCCGCGTGCCGAAGACCGGCACGCCCGGCTGGCATGACGCAGACCGCGAGCTGGTCACTCTGCTCAACGAGCGCGGCATCGACCTGGTTGCGCTGGCGGGGTACATGCGCATTATCGGCCCCGAGTTGATCCGCGAGTACCGCCATCGCATCATGAACATCCACCCGGCGCTGCTGCCTGCTTTCCCGGGTGTCGAGGTGCAGTGGGATGCCGTCGAGTACGGTGTGAAGATCGCCGGCGCCACGGTTCATTTTGCCGACGAAGAGTTCGACACCGGACCGATCATCATCCAGGCCGCCGTCCCCCTCATGCCGGGTGACACCGGGGAGGACCTCGCGCACCGCATACTCGAGCAGGAGCACCGCATCTACCCGCAGGCGATCCAGTGGTTCGCAGAGGGCCGCCTGGAGATCGAGGGCCGCCGGGTAACCCTGCGCGACGCCGTGGCACTCGCCCCGACCGCGCACATAGTCAGCCCACCGATAGATGGTGATTTCTAGTTCACCGCCGCGCCCGCCTCACCGGCGGCACGGCGAACACGGGAGGAGACACAATGCTCATCGACGCACACGCACACTGCTCCGGGTCACCCGACAGGGAGAACCCGTGGGAGCAGGACAAGCTGTTTCTCGAGGCGATGGATGCCGTCGGCATAGACGTCGCCGTCGTGTCCAACCTGAGCACGCCCAGGCCCGCGACGCCCGAAGGCTTCCGGAAGTGCAATGACGACATGCTCGCCGCGCTCAAGGAGTTCCGCGGGCGCTTCTGGGGCTATGCATACGTCAACTCGGGCTACTCGAAGGAGGCACTCGCGGATATCGTCCGGTGCCTCGAGGCCGACGAGGATTGCATCGGCGTCAAGCTCTACAACGAGTACACCATCGACGATCCGGCCGTACGGCCCGTCATCGAGAAGTGCATCGAACTCGACGTGCCGATTCTGGAGCACGCCGGCCACTCGCACGTCAACATCGCGGCGCAGCCGAACATCTCCGACGCCGCCCACATCTCCGCCGTGGCGCGCGAGTACCCGGAGGCCAAGATCATCTGCGGGCACATCGGCGGCGGCGGCGACTGGGAGTGGGAGACCAAGGGCCTGCGCGATGCCGGCCCGAACGTGACTGCCGACATCTCCGGCAGCGTCACCGATGAGGGCCTCGTCGAGTACGCCATCGAGACCATGGGCGCCGACAGGCTGCTGTTTGCCTGCGACATGAGCGTGACGGCCGGGGTCGGCAAGTTCATGTCGGCGAAGATGTCAAGTGAGGACAGAGAGAAGATCGCCTCAGGCAACTTCCTGCGGCTTGTGGGACGGGGGGCGTAGATAATGGTATTCGATGCGAACGCCTATCTGGGGCACTGGTTCGCCAGGCAGATCCGCCACAACACCGCCGCCGAACTGGTGGCACTCATGGATGAGAACGGCATCGACAAGGCCTGCGTCGGCTCGCTCTCCGCGGTCATGTACCGCAACGGCCAGCGCGGCAACGAGGAACTCAGCTCCGAGATAGCGGGCTATCTCGATCGCCTGGTGCCGTTCGGGGTGATCAATCCGGCCTACATGGACTGGGAGTACGACCTCGACTGGTGCGCCAACGAGATGGGCGCCAAAGGCATCCGCATATATCCACAGTACCATGACTACCGCGTTCTCGACGCGCCCGCTCACAGCCTCTGTGAGGCCTGCACTGAGCGCGGGCTGCCGGTCACCATCGTCCAGCGGCAGGTCGACTACCGCCAGAGCCACTGGATGGTCGACGCGCCCGACCTGGTGCTCAATGACGTCGCCCAGCTCTGCGCGGATCACCCGCAGACGACCTTCATCATCATCGAGGGCCTGGGCTTTGCCGGGTCGCGCTTCGTCAGGGAGGCGGACACGCTGCCGGCGAACTCCTCCATCGAGATATCGCGCAGCAGCGTCTTCATGGGCAAGGAGATGAAGGTGCTCATCGAGGCGATTGGCCCCGAGCGCGTGCTCTTCGGCAGCGGCATCCCGATGAAGTACCCGGGCCCGGCGCTGTTGAAGATGAAGCACGTTGAGACGACCGAGGAGAACAAGCAACTCATCTGGGGAGAGAACCTCCAGCGCCTGCTGGGGCTTTGATCCCTGCGGCTCGACACGGCCTGCCCTGCACGCGGGGACTGGAGAGATGAGCCAATGAAGTACCTGGTCACCGGCGGCTGCGGATTCATCGGGTGCAACCTGGTCCGGTTCCTTCTGGAGAACCGGGCCGGGGCCTCGGTGAGGATACTCGATGCGCTCACATACGCCGGCAGCCTGGACAACCTGGGCGCGGCGGCCGAGGACGCGCGCGTCGAGTTCATCCAGGGCGACATCTGCGACGCGGAGGCGGTCCGGCGCGCGATGGGTGGCTGTGAGGGGGTCATCCACCTGGCGGCCGAGTCGCATGTGGACCGCAGCATCTTCGGCGCCGAAGCGGCCGTCCGCACCAACTTCGAGGGCACCTTCCGGGTGCTCGAGGCCGCCCGTGAGGTCGGCATCGAGCGCTTCCTCCATGTGTCCACCGATGAGGTCTACGGCGCGGCGGAGGGCGTCTCGTTCGACGAGAATGCCCCCCTGCTCGCCCGCAACCCTTACTCGGCCTCGAAGGCCGGCGCCGACACCATGGCCCGCGCCTACTGGATCACCTACGGCCTGCCGGTGCTCATCACCCGTCCGGCCAACAACTACGGGCCCTACCAGTACCCGGAGAAGCTCGTGCCGCTGTTTGTCTACAAGGCGCTCCGGGATGAGCCGCTGCCGGTCTACGGCGACGGCATGCAGGTGCGCGACTGGCTGCACGTGGATGACCACTGCCGGGCGATGCTGGCGGTGCTCGAGCGCGGAGAGCCGGGGGAGGCCTACAACATCCCGGCCCACAACGAGCGCCCCAACCTGCAGACAATCAGACTCATACTCCACGAACTGGGCAAGCCCGAAAGCCTGATCACCTACGTCGAGGACCGGCCCGGCCACGACGTGCGCTACTCGATGACGGGGGAGAAGCTCGCCGCGCTCGGCTGGCGGCCCGAGGTCGATTGGGAGGCCGGCATGCGCGCGAGTGTGCGCTGGTTTGCCGAGCACCTGGATTGGCTCGAGGCCTCCTACGCGCGCGGGAAGGCATTCTTCGAGCAATGGTACAGGAACCGCTGAATCGCCGGAGGGTGTGCAGATGACACCACGAGAACGTCTTCTTGCCGCACTCAACCACAAGCAGCCCGACAGGGCTCCCATTGACCTCGGGGGCATCGTCACCGGCATCCACCGCAACGCCTATGATGGGCTCAAGCAGCTCCTGGGAATCGAGGAGGAAACGGTCATCCTCGACTTCAAGCAGCAGCTCGCCAGGCCGGGCGATGCCGTGCTCGACGTCCTCGGCGTCGACACGCGCTTCCTCGATGCCGGGCTGCGCGCCCAGGCCGCGGTCGAGACGGGTGCGGATGACGACTATTACCTCTACACCGACGCCTGGGGGATACTCTGGCGGATGCCCAAGAGCAAGCCGCTCTACTACGACATGGCCAACCACCCGCTGGCCGGTCTCTCCGCCGAGGACCTCGACCACTACGACATCCCGGCGCCCCTCGGTGTCGATGATCCCGGTGTTCTGGCGATGGGGGAGATCGCGCGGGACCTGTACGAGACCACCGACTACGGGCTGGTCGTCTTCGGCCCGGCCTCGTTCTTTGAACTCGCCTGGTACCTGCGCGGGTTCGAGAACTACATGATGGACATGGTGCTCAACGAGGCCTTCCTCGACAAGCTCCTGGATATCCTCCTCGAGCAGCACCTCGCCTACTGGGAGGCGCACCTGAAGCACATCGGGCAGTATGTGCAGGTGGTGCAGGTGGCCGACGATCTGGGCCACCAGGGCGGGCCGATGATGTCGCTCGAGTACTATGACCGGTTTGTCCACCCGCGCCACCGGGAGGTCATCTCCTTCATCAAGGCGCACACCGACGCAAAGGTATTCCAACACAGCTGCGGCGCGGTGCGGCAATTTCTCCCCCGACTGATCGAGAACGGCATAGACATCATCAACCCGGTGCAGGTGACCGCTCAGGGGATGGACGCAGCCGAGCTGAAGGCCGAGTTCGGCGACCGGCTCAGCTTCTGGGGCGGCATCGATACCCAGCACATCCTGCCGAACGGCACGCCGGAGGAGGTAGCGGCCGAGACGCGGCGCATCATCGGCATCCTCGGCGAAGGCGGCGGCTACGTCGTCAACACAGTCCATAACATCCAGGCCGATGTGCCGCCGGAGAACATCCTGGCGCTGTTCCAGGCCGCCTCCGGGACCTGAGCCGGCGCGACTGCTCCCCACAGCCCATGGCAACCGCTGAACACACGATCAACCGAACGGACGAACAGCCACAACTGCGCCGCGCGGTGACGGTGCGCTCGTTCGTCATCGCCGTGGCGATGCTCATCGGCGCCAACATCTGGTGCAAGTACGCCGCGCTCATCACGCTCAGCGCGCAGGTTGGCATGAGCGTGCCGCCGATCCCGGCGCTGGTGGGCCTGGTGCTGCTGCTCGCCGTCGCCCCCATCGGCCGGGCCTTCCGCCTCTGCAGGCAGGAGTTGCTCTTCGTTTACGTCTTCCTGACGCTGTCGGTGGCACTCACCTCCGGCGGGGCCTTGCGCGAGTTCATGCCGGAGCTGACCGCGCTGCGCTACTTCGCCACCCCCGAGAACGGCTGGGCCGAATACGCGCAATACCTCCCCGGTTGGCTGACGCCGCAGGACCCCGAGGTCATCCGCACCTACTACGAGGGCACCGAGGGGCCCGTACCGTGGGCGCACTGGATCGTGCCGCTGGCCTCATGGTCGACGCTGTTCATGTTCATCCTCGGTGGCATGCTGTGCGCGGCGGTGCTCTTCTACGATGAGTGGTCAGAGCGCGAGCGCCTGAGCTTCCAGTTGACCGAGATACCGCTGTCGATGACCGCGCCGGGCGAGCACGGCCGCAGCATTCCACAGCTCTGGCGCGACCCGGTGATGTGGATCGGCTTTGGCCTGTCGGCGCTCTACAACCTGCTCAATATCCTCCATGCCTTCAACCCCTCCGTGCCCGCGCTCGGGCTCGAGTACCCACTGGGTGGGCTCTTCACGGAAAGGCCGTGGACGGCGCTCAGCGACTTAGTCTTCTACCACCAGCCGGATGTGGCGGGGCTGGGCTACATGATGCCGCAGGAGGTCGTCGTCTCCTCGCTGGTCTTCTACGCGCTCTCGAAGGCCGAGGCCGTCACTGCGCTGACCCTGGGCTATGACATCCCCGAGTTCCCGCACGATTACAGCCAGTCGGCGGGCTCCTTCGTGGCGCTGGGCCTGTTCCTGATCTGGGCCGCGCGCGGGCATCTGGTCAGCGTGTTCGGTCGCGCCTTCAGTGGGCGTGGGGCGCAGCGGGAGACCTGGGCGGCGTGGGGCCTGGCAATCAGCATCGTCGGCGCCCTGCTCTGGGGTCGCGCCGCGGGCATGTCGCTGATGACGACCGCGCTCTACTTCGGCATGTTGCTGCTGATGGCGCTCACCTACGCGCGCATCCGCTCCGAGACGGGGCTCCCGGTGCAGTGGGCCTATCCGGTCAGTCGCGCGAACATGATGCTGACCTCGGTCTTCGGCACGGAGTTCTTCAAGCGCTCCGGCGGGGCGCGCAACCTGACCGTCTACTACACCTGCTGGTTCCTGACCCGCGGGTACTTGCCGAACCTCTCGGCGTATCATTTCGAGAGCCTGCGCATCGCCGACGTCGGCCGCATCCACCGGCGCGAGATGGTGACTATTCTGCTGCTGGCGCTGGTTCTGGGGATGGGCGTCTCCTACGTCGTGCAGCTTGGCGCCTACTACGGGCACGGGGCCAACTTCCTCGAGGGCGGCACGCACGGCGGCGGCATGCGGGTGAGCGATGCCAAGTACGCTTACGGGCTGCTGAAGACGGCCGCGGGCGAGGGAATACCGCGTAGCCGCGGCGAGACCATCGCCATCGCCTGGGGCATCATAGCGACCATCGGGCTGACGCTTATCCGCACGCGCGTGCCGCGCTTCCCGCTCCACCACCTGGGCTTCGTGATCGGTGTCACGCGGGGCTACCGGCTGTGGGGCGAACTCCTGGTCGCGGCGGTGCTGAAGTCGGTTGCTTTGCGCCTGGGCGGGGTGCGCCTGTACCGCAGGCTTGTCCCCGCCGCCATCGGGCTGGTGTTAGGGCACTTCGTGCTTGCGGGGGGCGTCTGGAGCTTTGTGGCGCTCTTCGGGGGAGAAGCCTTCCGCAGCTACCAGGTCTGGTTCGGGTAGGCTCGTCAGCCCCCGGTCCCCGTCGTGTCCTCGGGATCAGTATCCGACCCGCCACCAGATGAGCACTCCCCGCCCGCACTCAGAAGCCCCGTCGTGAACTCGCACCGCCGCGCGATCTCCTCGCGGAGCTGCTCACAGGTGTCGGCGGTCTCGGGGAACGGTGTCGGCGCGTAGTGGGCGATGTCGATCGGGCGCCCCTCGCCACGCTCATTGGCGACCAGCACGGTCAAGACGCGCATGGAGTTCTTCCGGCGGGGGGAGGCCTGCTCGGCAACAAGCGCGATCCGCTCCCAGGGGATCATCCGAATGCGGTAGAGCCAGTCGCGGGTGACGAGCCCATCCGCGCAGATGCCGACCTTCTGGTTGCGCTGCCGCATACTTGTGTGGATAGTGCGATAGACCAGTACCATATTGATGCAGGTGATGGCGCCGAAGGCAAGCATCGCGTCGGGGATCATCGCGAAGGCCAGCATCATCAGCAGCACCATAGCGCCGAAGGACTTCGCGGCCTGCCAGTAGCCGCCGACGCTCGCGTGGTAGACGGTATCACAATCAGCCAGCCGCATCGTCGGGGCCATCCATTCCAGTCCGCGTCCAGTGCCGGACATACGCGCTGAAGCCGAAGCACGAGGTCGTCAGCAGGTCGAGGCCACGCTTTTCCTCATCGGGTGTGCTGAGCCCGGCGCGACGGGCCACTGCGTCACGCAACTCGACGAACCGCTCAGGCGCCCCGCCAAACGCTGCGCTGACGAAGCGCGCCACCCGCAGCCGCCTGGTGCCCGCACCCTCGCGCACCTCGAGTGTGAGGGTGTACTCCTGCGCGCTCCGCATCGGTCGGATGGCCTCGGTCATATTCACTATATGGGTATATGGCAGCAGTATGTGTCGCCTGCGCCAGTCCAGCAACACAATGCCCTCGGGGCTGATGCCGGTCCTGCCCCCCTGCACGGTTGAGATGAGGATCATCGTGGCGAGCACGAGCACCGCGACCGCAAGCGTGATGAGGCCGACCAGGCCCTTGAGCGGGGTGCCGGGGCTCATGAAGATGATCAGCACCGCGACCAGCAGGATCACTCCGGCGCTGAGCAGTAGAGCGCTCCAGCCCGTGGACCTGGGGAAGATGAGTTCGCAGTTGTCGAATGGGTCGACGCCGGGCTCGGGCCTCCGCCAATCCATGGCTCTCTCCTCCCTCCGGGTGGCAGCCTGGTACGGTACGTTGCGCGAGCGAAGCTCTCGGATGCGGCTCCCTCACATATTCGACAACGCACTACAGTGCGGCCTGCCGGAGCGGGGAGTTTTCTGTGGAGGAGCAGTAACGCCAACGCCACGACCGCGTCATCAGACGGAAGGGAGCATGCAACCGGGGCCGGATGGGGCCTGCTCCCGCACCCGAACGACGGCGCGGGCGCACCCATTCGGCCCCTCCTCTCGAAGGGCTGTGCCGATCCGGCGTGGTTCGCGGGGGTCGATGCACGGGACGGTGTGGTTCACGTCGCTGGGTGTTGGCGTTCCCTTCACGGGTTGGTTCACGAACATCGTTGCCGACCTCGCCGTGCCGTCGCCCGTGCCCCACACTCGTTAGCACCGGCACGCGAAAGGAGGGGCCAAATGGGTGTCAGCGTCCCGATCCGCGGCCGTACGTGGGACGGGGCGCTGACGGGCCCCATCCGGCCCCGGTCGCATGATGTTCTCCGTGCGGCATCTCAACACCCGCGGAGCAAGACGAGAAGGCGTGGCCCTTCGGAAGCGGTGCCATGGGGGTAACGCGAACACGGCGACCCCCACGCGTCTCCCGAATGTGCCCAAGCGACCACCTGCGGAGGGGAGATATCGGATGATGGGTATGTTTGGGTCGAGGGTTGAGACAAGTCTGGATCGTACGAGCCCCTGAGCGCGTTGGCTTTTCTCAGATTCTCAGATTCTCAAATTCTCACCATCTCACAGTTCTGCACGACTTTTCAATGACGTTGGTGGCAATAATGCGATCGGTGGCCGTGCTCTACGGCATTTCTGTGTAATTCGTAT
>DPJP01000366.1:40985-41189 GCA_003542955.1 Armatimonadota bacterium | reverse complement strand
GTCGTGGAGGTTGATGTCGATGAGACTGACCATGATTGCTCTCGCCATCATCCTGGCTGCTCTTGCCTGCGCCCAGGATGCCGTGCTGCTCAACAACTGCGAGAACCTCGATACCGTCGTCATAGGCAGCAAGCCCGTCCGCCATGACACCAAGACCATCCATACCGAGGGCCCCTACGTCAGTGAGGGCCACGGCAGCCTGCA
>DPJP01000366.1:19439-40977 GCA_003542955.1 Armatimonadota bacterium | reverse complement strand
CATGTATATGGAATCGCCCCCCGACCCCACCGGCAGCGTCTACCTCAACTGGATGATGCCGATTCCACAGACCGACCTGACGAAGAGCGCCATTACGTTCGACGCATGGACATCGCTTCCGGAGTCGACGAAGGCGCTCTATGTCCGCACATACGATGCAGACGGCCGCTGCACCGGCAGTTGGCGAAGCTGGAACGGCCTGCTCAAGCCCGAGAAGACCACCTTCACCTGCATTCTGGGAGAGACCCGCGAGAATCTTGAGTGGGAGAAGGGCTACGATATCCCCGGCGACGCCACCAGGGTCACCCAGGTGCAATTCTACACCGGCACACGCGCAAAGAGCGCCGCGTTTGACATGTTCCTGGACAACATCCAGGCGCACCCGGCGGAGGTCACCTTCGAAGGCGCCGAGGTGAAGGGCGCCGTCGCCCGAGCGACTGAGAGCGGAGAGGTTTTCAGCCGCGTCGAGCCGCTCGCGGGGACGCCCGAGGGCGGCGACCAGGCTGCTGCGGCAGATGAGGCGGCGCAACGAGCGCCCATCATGGTCTGGGGCGCCGAGAGCATCGAGGGCGTGAAGGGCGACATGGGCGCGAATGACCCCAACGCCGTCTTCGAACTCAATACCGACAAGGCCTACATCAGCGAGGGCAACGCGAGCCTGAAGCTGGCCGGCGTCTCCCCGACTCCGCGCACCGGCAACTCCTACATGGCGGTGCGGATACCGGTCGAGCCCTTTGACATGACCGATCGCGCGCTCACCCTCGATGTCTGGAGTACCGAGCCGGCCAACACCAAGGCGCTCTACGTCCGCGGCTACAACGCCGAGGGCAAGTGCGTGATGAGCTGGAACACCTGGTCGGCCGCCCTCAGCGAGCAGAAGACCACCGTCACGCTCATCCCCGGCATGAGCAGCGGGATGCTGGCCTGGGAGGCCGGAGCCGTTGAGGCCGAGGACCGTACCGCCGTCACGCAACTGCGCATCTACACCGGCACGAGCCCGGAGGCCACACCGTTTAACATGTACGTCGATAACGTGCAGGCGGTCCACAACGCCATGAGATCATTCAGCGATGTCACGCAGGCAAAGAAGCTCTATCCCGACACTGCGCTGGTCGTCGGCGGCAGGGGGCAGGCGGTCGTCGTGACGCCACCCGGTGAGCCCTGGGAGCCGCTTGCCCGGGAGATTGCCGAGGCAGTCAAGCAGGCCACCGGCGCCGAGCTGGTAGTCACTCTCGTCGATGACATCACCGACGAGCAGATGCAGGCGACCAACGCTATCCTGCTCGGCAGCATCATCGACAATATCCGCCTGCTCTACCCGTACTCGCATAGCCTGGTCTTCACCGATGCGAACTTCCCCGGGCCTGACGGCTTTGACCTCCGCACCGTGCACGACCCGTGGGGCAGCGGCAAGAACCTGATCTGCATTGGCGCCACAACCGCCGAGGGCGCGCGCGCGGGCGTGGATGCGTTCAGGGCGCATATCGCACAGGGCAATGACCTGGTCATCCCGCAGTTGCTCGAGGTCAAGCTCACCGGCCCGGCGCTCGCCTCGTATGGCAAGACGTTCCGCGAGGCTCCCGACGAGAAGTGGGCGAACGATCAGAGAGACCGCTGCGAGAGCCACCTGCGGACGGCCGGCACACGCGGGCTGTTCTCGATGGCGGCCGGCATCGGAGAGACGTATGCCATTGCCAGGCAGCCCGCCTACGCGCAGATGTTTGTGTGGATGATCAAGCGCACCTACGAGAACTACCTGAGCGACCCGAAGACCTACGGCGGCCCCTGGGGTATGGACTCGGACTTCCACATCTACCAGGTCATCCCGGCGTGGGGTGCCGTCGAGCAGTGCCCCGGCCTCACCGATGCCGAACGGCTCGAGGTCAGCAAGATACTGTTCCGCTGGGTGAGTGAGCTTGGCCCGCAGAAGTCCGCCCGCGCCTCGAGCGCACGTGTGCGCTTCAACCACCAGACCTTCCCGGCTCTCGGCTGCCTGTTCGCCGGGCAGTACTTCAGCCGTTACTACGATGCGGCGGAGGGCTTTGACTGGATCGAGGTGGCCGACGGCACCTTCCAGTTCCAGCTTGATGCACACAAGCCACACTGTGACTGCAACACGTACCAGTGGCTCACGCTGCGACACGTCATCGACTACTGCCGCGCGCGGCCCGACCTGAAGTACTTCGATAACGACAACATCCGCAAGAATGCCGACTACGCGATCATGACCATGGACAACCTCGGCTACCAGGTTGCCTACGGCGACATCGGCGGCTGGGGCCCGATGGGCGGGGAGATGCCGATCCTGCGCGCCGCGGAGTGGCACTATCGCGATGGCCGCGCGCAGTGGGCGCTCAACAAGAAGCATGCCGCCGGGGCTCGCCCCGCGTTCTCGGACTTCGCGGTCAACACCGCCCAGGAGAGTGAACCCGTCGACTTGATCGGCACGAAGCTCTGGCCGCTCGATGAGCTGTGGTACAACTCCTTCGGCGGCAAGGACGTGGTCGCCCTCGACAAGGCCGTCGACAAGATATCCTTCCGCAACGGTTTCAACCCTGATGACCAGTATCTGCTGCTGGATGGTCTCTCCGTCGGCGGCCACGGCCACATGGACGGCAACTCGGTGCTCCAGTGGACTGAGAACGGGCGCGTGTGGCTGTGTGATGCCGACTACATCAAGTCTCTGCCCAAGTACCACAACGGCGTGCTCATTCTCAGGGACGGCCAGTCGACGAAGATCCCCGGCTACTGCGAGCTTGAGAACATCGCCGACCTGCCCTCCGCCGGCTTCTCGCGCACCGTCACGCGCAACTACGCGGGCGTCGACTGGCACCGTAACCTGATCTGGCTCAAAGACCGCCTCTTCGTCTGCGTCGACCAGATGCAGGCGCAGGAGCCCTCCAGCTACAGCTTCCGCGCGGTCTGGCAGAGCATCGGCGACGTATCGCTGGACGGGGCGAAGATGGCTGTCGAGCAGAAGGGCCAGCACGCGGCCATCACGATGAGCCAGGACATGCACTGCCTGCTCAACAATGACCCCGACACCGGCAAGAACTGGGCCAGCTACAGGTTTGCCAACGAGCCGATCGTCCGCGTCTACCAGGGCATACTCGATGCCGATCTGCAGGCAGGCGCGCAGGCGAATCTCTTCACAGCACTGCATGCCTCCGGCGAGACGCCCTCCGAGGTCAAGCTCACCCGCCTGAGCGACACGGTCGCCTACATCGAGGGGGCGGGCAGCCCGATCCTGCTTGCGGTAGCCGACGCAGCCGGAGCCGTGACGATCCCCGGCGCCCTGCGCGCGAAGGCCGCTCTCCTGCTGATGACGCCGGAGAAGCTGTACGGCGTGGGCGTAACAGAGGTCGAGTTCATGGGCCAGAAGCGCGCATTCGAGCAGCCGATGGACTTCGAAGCCGACCTGAGGAGCGGGCAGGCCACGCTCATAATGCCCGCGGTGACGACTGCAACCGCACAGCCGGCTGCGACCACCGCGGAGTTCTCCATTACCGCGAGCCCGGAGGATATCACGAGCCTGATGCGCGCTGTGGTCAACGCCGCGACACCGCCGGCGGCCGCGGGCACGGCACAGGCGGACATCCCGAAGATGACCGGCCTGTTCACCTATGCCATCACCCCCGAGGCGTACCTGCTGACCAACAACGCAACCTACCCCGAGCGCGTCCCAGCGCTCGAGCAGGTCACATGCGAGCCGGAGCCGCTCGAGGTCAACGTCTTCTCCGGCGCGCCGGGCACCAACGGCATCGAGAACATCTTCAACGGCGGCATCGAGGGGACCGGCGATGCCACCATGTGGGATGACGACCGGGAGGTCACCGTCAACCTCCGGCTCAAAGGCTCATACGAGATCGAGAAGATGGTGCTCAAGGCCTGGTTCGTCACATCCTCATCGAAGGACAAGACCTTCCAGATCGGCCGCATCCGGCTGCTCGGCAGCAATGACGGCTTCGCCGCCGACACCCGCACGCTGGTGGATGTCACCGACACCGAGATGCACGGCAACTGGGGCGACCCCGCGCATGAGCCGCATGTCTACACATTCGACGGTATCAATGCCGCCGCCCGTGACCTCAGGCTCATCGTCACCCCGCGCGAGGGTACCGGCATATACCTCGCCGAGCTGGAGATGTGGGGCGACGGCGAGGGCCTCGAGCAACTCCGGGCCGCAGCCGATCCGACCGGCGCATCCACCTACGCGTTCAGATCACTCCACTGCGCCGATCTGAACAACGACGGCATCGACGAGACCATCGCCGGCTGTGACGATGGCGCCGTCTACTGCCTCAAGCCCGACGGCACGGTGCAGTGGAAGTTCGACGCCGGCGGCGCAGTCACCAGCGTCAATACCGTTGACTTCGCAGGTGACGGCCGGCTTGCCGTCATCGCCGGCACGATGGGCTCGCAGGTGCTGGCCATCGACGCGAGCGGGAAGGAACTCTGGCGCCACGATGTCGAGTACTATAAGCGCGCACCCTATGTACGCACCGTCTTCCCGGCTGATCTCACGGGCGACGGCAGGCAGAGCGTGATCGCCGGATCGGATAACTGGCGCTACCACGCGCTTGACGCCACCGGCAGGAAGCTCTGGCACCAGGAGAGCGTTCACGGCTCGACGGCAGGCTGCGCGGTCGACTTGACCGGCGACGGCAGGCAGGAGGTCGTCTGCGGCACGGAGTACTACTGGTGGCCGGCCGCAAAGCCGGACACCGGTGAGCGGCTGTGGGGCTTCAGCACGACGGGGGGTCCCGGCTGTAACGCCGTGGCCGCCGGTGACATCAATGGTGACGGCAAGAACGAGGTTATCTTCGGCGGCGCCGATACCCTCCTGCAGGTCGTCAGTAACGAGGGCAAGCTGATCTGGTCGTTCAATACCGGCGACGAGGTCACATCGGTCTCCTGCGCGGATGTCAATGCCGACGGCAAGGCCGAGATCATCGCCACCTCGTTGTCGTTCAACGTCTACTGCGTGGATGGCGAGGGCAAGCTGATCTGGCGCGCGGGGCTGCCCAACCAGCTCCGTTGCTCGGTGGTGTATGACAACGGCGACGGCATGCGGGTGGCAGCCGGTTGTGACGACGGCAATGTCTACCTGCTGGATGCCTCCGACGGGCAGTTGCTTGCCGCGCTCGACACCGCGGCGCGCCTGATTGACCTGGCAGCAGGCAAGCTGGTCGCCGGCGCGGGCATGCAACTGGTCGCCTCGAGTGAGGACGGCGCGGTCAGGGCGATGAAGGTGGAGTAGAGGCGCGCCGCCGGGAATCGGGGAGGGGCCTCACGAGGGCCCCCGGCCCGACGTAAGGCCGGGGGCACGAGGCAGGCCCCCACCTATCGCACGCCGCCGCATGCACGGGGAGGGGCCGCATCCCGCAGCCGCGGGACCGCCACGTTGTACCGGCGACGTCACGAGGTCGGCCCATGTGCGCCACGCCGCCGCAGACCCGGGATCACACTCGTGGGCCTGCCTCGGCACCGCCGCAGACGACGCGTCGCTGCCTCGTGAGGCCCCTCCCCGGTTGCCGCGCGTAGCGTGCGGCCCCTCCCCGGGCGCTAAGACCGCACGCAGTTGCCCCACCCAACACACCAAAGGGGAACATATCCATGCTCAACCTGCCATACCGTGAGATACACCTGGACTTCCACACCAGCGAACTCATCCCCGGCATCGGCGCGGACTTCGATGCCGACGAGTTTGCCGATACCCTCCAGCGCGCGCATGTGAACTCAGTCACATGCTTCTCCCGCTGCCATCACGGGATGATCTATCACGATACGCAGCTCTTCCCCGAGCGGCATCACCCGCATCTGCAGTGCAACCTGCTGCCGATGCAGATACAGGCATGCCACAGCCGCGGCATCCGCGTGCCGATCTACATCACCGTGCAGTGGGATATGTTCACATCGCGCGCACACCCGGAGTGGATCGCCGTCGATGAGAGCGGCGCCCGCGTTGGCCAGAAGCCCTTCGACCCCGGCTTCTACTCCCGCATCTGCCTCAATACGCCCTATGTCGACTTCCTCGAGCAGCAGTCGGTCGAGGTCTGCGAGACAATGCCGGTGGACGGTATCTTCTTTGATATCGTCTCCGCCGTGCCATGCTGCTGCGGGGCCTGCATCGAGGGGATNNGCTCGATGAGGGTCTCGATCCTGCCGACGCGGCCGATCGCGCCACATACGGGGTGGAGGTGCTGCACCGCTTCCAGGAGCGGATGTACGAAGTCGTCAGGTCGCGGCAGCCGGAGGCGGGGGTGTTCTTCAACTCCGGACACGTCGGCCCGCGGCACCGGCCGATGATCGGCAACTTCACCCATCTGGAGCTTGAGTCGCTGCCCAGCGGCGGCTGGGGCTACATGCACTTCCCGATCGCGCAGCGCTATGCCCGCACGCTGGGGGTCGACACGCTCGGGATGACGGGGAAGTTCCATACCACCTGGGGCGACTTCCACTCATTCAAGAACCTCCCGGCGCTCGAGTTCGAGTGCTTCACGCAGATTGCGCTCAATGCGAAATGCTCGATCGGCGACCAGCTCCACCCGCGCGGGGTGCTGTGCCCCGATACCTACGACCTCATCGGCAGCGTCTACGAGCGTGTCGAGCAGGCCGAGCCGTGGTGTGCGGGCGCTGAGCCGCTTGTGGATATCGGTATCATTTCGCCCGAGGAGTTCACCGGCGGGGCGGCGCACGGTGGGCTGCCGCATGCGCTCATCGGCGCGACGAGGATGCTCCAGGAAGCCAAGGCGCAGTTCGATATCATAGACACCTCGGCCGACTTCGGCCGCTACCGGCTGCTGGTGCTCCCTGACACCATTCCCGTTAGCGACGAGTTGAGCGATCGCCTCTGTATCTTCGTCGCCGACAGCGGCAGCCTGCTGGCAACCGGGCGCTCAGGACTTGAGCCCTCCGGCGAGCGCTTCAACCTGCCTGAGTTGGGGGTCGAGCTGATCGGGGAGGCCGATGTGGCGCCCGATTTCATCGTCCCCGGCGCGCTCGGGGCAGGCATGCGCGATACGGGCCATGTGATGTACCTGCAGGGGCTGGAGGTCCGCCCGGTCGGCAACACTCAGGTACTCTCGGAGATGATCCGGCCCTACTTCTCCCGCACCTGGCGGCATTTCTGCTCGCACCGGCATACTCCGGCGGAGGGCCCGGCCGATTACCCCGGCGCGGTGCGCAACGGCAACTGCATCTACCTGATGCACCCGGTCTTTGAGCTGTACGACCAGCGCGCGCCGCTGTGGTGCAAGCAGCTTGTAGCAAACGCCATCGACATGCTGCTACCCGAGCCACTGGTGCGCACGAGCGCCCCCAGCGCCGCCATTGCCGCCATCAACCGGCAGGCCGCCGAGAACCGCCTGGTGGTGCATTTGCTCCATTACGTCCCCGAGCGCCGCGGGCAGCAGTTCGATACCATCGAGGATGTCATCCCGATCTATGATGTGGGCATGTCAATCCGCGCCGATGCACAGGTGGCATCCGTCACACTGCAGCCAGAGGGCGAGTCGCTCGGCTTCAACATTGTCGACGACCGCGTTGAGTTCACCATCCCCTGCGTCACCGGCTACCAGATCGTGGAGATCGCGCTCGCCTGAGGGAGCATCATCGATGGCTGACCGGCGCCCGAATATCGTCTTCATCTTCACCGATGATCAGCGCTTTGATACGCTCCACGCGCTGGGAAACGAGCACATCAGGACACCCAACCTCGACGCCCTGGGCCAGAGCGGAGTCACATTCACCCATGCAGGGATCATGGGCTCGATGTCGCCTGCCGTGTGCATGCCCAGCCGAGCGCAGATGATGAGCGGCCGGACGCTGTTCCGCGCCCCGCACGACCTGGCCGGCACGCTGACCTTCCCACAGATGCTCCGGGAGGCCGGCTACGAGACATACGGCATCGGCAAGTGGCACAACCAGCCTGATTCGTTCGCCCGCAGCTTCTCCGGCGGAGCGAATATCTTCTTCGGTGGAATGTCGAACCATCTCGAAGTACCGGTGCAGGACTTCGACCCCTCGGGCCGCTATGAGAAAGCCCGCGAGTACATCGGCAAGCAGTTCTCGACCGAGCTGTTCAGCAACTCCGCGCTCGACTTTCTGAGCACGTATGACGGCGACGCGCCGTTTCTGCTCTACACGGCCTACACCGCTCCGCACGATCCGCGCATGCCGCCGAGGCAGTACGCGTCGATGTACCGCTCCGGCGACATCCCCGTGCCGGGCAACTACATGCCCGAGCACCCCTTCGACAACGGGGAGTTGCGGGTTCGCGATGAGCAGCTTGCGCCCTGGCCCCGCACGCCGGAGACCATCGCCCGGCACATCGCCGACTACTACGGGATGATCACGCAGGTCGATGAACATCTCGGGCGAATCGTGGAGACACTGCACTCGACAGGGCGGTTGGAGAACACGATCATCATCTTCGCGGGGGACAACGGCCTCGCGGTCGGTCAGCACGGCCTGATGGGCAAGCAGAGCATGTACGAGCACAGTGTGCGTGTGCCGCTTGTCTTCAGCGGACCGTGCATCCCAAGGGGGAAGCGCACCGATGCGCTCTGCTACCTGCTCGACATCTTTCCCACGCTGTGCGACCTGACGGGATTGCAGATACCCGAGAGCGTCGAGGGCAGGAGCCTGGCGGGGATCATCCGCGGGCAGCAGGACCGGGTGCGCGATACCCTCTACTTCGCCTACCGCGACTGCCAGCGTGCGGTGCGAGATGAGCGCTTCAAGCTGATTGAGTACTACGTCAACGGCGAGCGCACCACGCAGCTGTTCGACCTGCTCCAGGACCCGCTCGAATGTGCCAACCTCGCGCCCGATGGCGGCTGTGCGGATCGTCTCGACCACCTGCGCGGCGAGCTTGCCCGATGGCAGGCGGAGGTGGGAGATCCACTCGGGTAATCCCGCCCCGGCATCATCGCTCCCATATCAGACGAGATAATGGAGAGACTGCAATGAAGAAGGAAGTCATCCACGCCGACTGCATGCCGAAACCGATGGCCCAGTACAGCCAGAGTATCCTCGCGGAGGGCAGCAGGCTGCTGTTCATCTCCGGCATCGTGCCGTTCGACTCGGAGGGCCAACTCGTCGGCCCCGGCGACCTCGAGGCCCAGAGCCGCCGGGTCTTCGAGAACATGAAGGCGCAGCTTGCCGCGGCGGGTGCCGATTTCTCCAACGTCGTCAAGGTGACGATCTTCATCAAGGGCTCGGAGATGGGCAACTTCGCCACTTTCAGCAAGGTGCGCGGCGAGTACCTGGTTGAGCCCTATCCGGCCGCCAGCGCCATCGGCGTCGAGTGCCTGGTCAGCCCGGGCATGCTCATCGAGGTGGAGGCGTACGCGGTGCTGGATTGAGGGCGAGAGGGAGTATGCGAGTGACCGCCGCCGGACGCCCGGGGAGGGGCGGCATCCCGCGCCTGCGGGAAGGTCGGCCCACGGATGAGATACCTCACCTATAGAGGCATGGCACAAGGGGCCGGCCTCGGGCGCTTCGGTACGACTGAAGCGCACCTCGTGCGGCCCCTCCCCTCTTCTCCGGCCGGCCTTCCCCCCTTGACCCCACCCCCCACCGGTATATACTAGTCACCTCGCTCCATCAACAAGATACAGAGCATGGTGATTCCTCATGGCTGCAGACTGCATAACCATCATCGGCGGCGGGCTGGCCGGCGCGGAGGCCGCGTGGCAGGCGGCACGCCGCGGCGCCCGCGTGAAGCTCTACGAGATGCGACCCGAGAAGCTCACCCCCGCCCACCAGACCGGACTGCTCGCCGAACTCGTCTGCAGCAACTCGCTCAAGGGCGAGGGTCTTGGCAATGGGACGGGTGTACTGAAGGAGGAACTCCGTCGCCTGGGCTCGCTCATCATGCGCGCGGCAGACCATCACCGCGTCCCATCAGGCCAGGCACTGGCAGTCGACAGAGACCTCTTCGCCGGGGAGATCACCGAGGCCATCGAGGCCGAGCCGAGTATCGAGCTGATCCGCGAGGAGGTCACCGCCGTCCCGGATGAGGGCATGGTGATCATCGCCACGGGGCCATTGACCTCTCAGGCGCTGACCCGCGACCTGTTCAAGTTCACCTCCGAGGAGTACATGTTCTTCTATGACGCAATTGCCCCGATAGTCTCGGCCGAGAGCATCAACATGGAGGTTGCCTTCAAGGCCGATCGCTACGACAAGGGCGAGGACGAGGCCGCCTACATCAACTGCCCGATGGATGAGGCGGAGTACGCGGGCTTCTACGAGGCGCTGATGTCGGCCGAGAAGACTCTGCATGCCGACTATGATCCGAAGGAGCTGTTCGAGGGCTGCCTGCCGGTTGAGATCATCGGCTCGCGCGGGGTGGATGCTCTCCGCTTCGGGCCGATGAAGCCGGTCGGGCTCAAGGACCCGCGGACCGGGCGCAACCCGTACGCCGTCGTGCAGCTTCGCCCCGAGAACAATGAGCTGACCATGTATAACCTCGTCGGGTTCCAGACCTCGCTCAAGTACGGCGAACAGAAGCGCGTATTCAGCATGGTGCCGGGCCTGGAGAATGCAGAGTTCCTGCGCTATGGGGCCATCCACCGCAACACGTTCATCAACGCGCCGACACTGCTCAAACCCACCTTCCAGGCCCGCGAGCGCGATGACCTGCTGTTCGCCGGGCAGATTACCGGTGTGGAGGGCTATGTACCCTCGACTGCCTCCGGCTGGCTGGCAGGGGTCAATGCCGCGTTGATGCTGCAGGGCAAGGAGCCGGTCGCGCTCCCGCCGACGACAATCATCGGGGCGCTGGCCAACTACATCTGCACGGCCGAGGCGAAGAACTTCCAGCCGATGAACGCCAACTTCGGCCTGCTGCCGCCGATTGAGAAGAAGCGGGGCGAGTCGCGCTCGCAGCGTCGCGAAGCGCAGGGCAAGCGCTGCCTCGAGGCACTGGACGCCTTCATCGCAGGGATGCCGGGGCTGGTGGTGGGTTGAGGCCATAGCGGAGGCGCACCATGGGACTCGACGTGGTCGAACTCGTGCTGGCTGTCGAGGATACCTTCGGCATCGAGCTTCGGGACGAGGAGGCGCAGGAGGTCATTACTGTTGGCGATCTGCACGACCTCGTCATGCGTAAGCTGGAGGGTGTAACCTCGCTGGAGAGTGAGCCGCCATGTCACAGCAGTCATGTGTTCTACCGCGTCAGGAGAGCGCTCCGAGACTGCGCCCACATTCCGCGCAGGGAGACGACGCCTCAGTCAGATGTGGAACGCCTGTTTGCGGCCACCCACGCGGATGAGCCCAAGCGCCGACGCGAGGTCTGGGCCCAGTTCGGCGACGCTGTCGGACTGAGCGTACCGCCTTTGCAGTTGCCCGGCGGGACAACGGTCGATGCAGCCATCGCCATCGGGACAATCGGGGCTCTGATGCTTGCCACGTGGGCTCTTGGCTCTCATCTCGGGATCGCTGCATGGTCAGCGCTGTTCGTGCTCTGGCTGAGTGTGGGGCTGGCGCTCTCTGTATGCGCTGCTATCCTGGTCTATCGCTTCACTCGTCGCTTCGCGGACCGCATACCTCCGCAATGCGAGACCGTTGGTGGGCTTGTCCGCAAAGTCGCGACGATCAACAGCGCGCAGCTCATCCACGAGTTGGGAACCACCCCGGAGGCCATCTGGGAGAGACTCCAAGAGATCGTCGCTGCCGAGAGCGGCATGCCCATCGAGCGCGTCACCCGTGAAGCGAACTTCTACAAGGACCTGAGACTCGGGTAGATCACCCCTACCTCACCCTCACCACGGACTTCTCCACCATGTGATGGGGCTGGTAGGCCTGCTTGGCCTGCCGCAGGCCGCGGATGCCGAGGTCCTGCTCGCGGTTCACATACTCCCAGTCAGCCCATGCGTGAGCCAGGAACTGCTGGTTGATCACCTGGAAGGCGCCATGCAGGTCCGGGCTGGCCTTCTCGATGTGGATGACGACCGTGTCATCATTCAGCGGCTCCCCGAGGCTGAAGGCCTGCACGCGGTCGTTGANNCCCCGCCGGTAACATCAAGCGCCTCCAGATTCTCGAGCACCTCATTGATAGCACGCGCCTCCGCCCGCAGGCTCGAGTGCAGGTCACAGTGCTTCTCGTCACACCACAACTCCTGCAGCCACCGGCAGCCGGGGACGAGGTCGGAAGTGATCTCACGGTACTCGAAGTCGAATCGCTTCGCGAAGCGCTCCAGGTGGTGCCGCTTGTCCGCGTAGCCGCCGCCCTCGAGGGCGATCAGGTCCGGGACGCGGTAGACATAGTCCGAGTTGTCGCGGTCCTCGGCGATGTCGAAACCATCATCGGTGATGCCGAGACGCTCCGTCTGCGCGCGGTCGATCCGCGCGAGCCTGGGGTTGTGGCCCTGCTCAGCCATCCATTGCAGGCATTCGCGCACATGCTCCGCGGAAGCATGCTCCCCGAGCGGCGGCAGCAGGAAGGAGTCCTCCGGGTCCGGCCGCAGCGAGAGGATGCACACGACGTCATCGAGCCGCGTGATCCTCGCCGCGTACGCATGCCTCCAGATGTAGAGGTTGGTGAAGGTCAGCTCGGATGTCTGCGGCCTGAGATCGGCGCAGAGGGCATCGATGGCCGCCCTGTGCTCGATGTCGAGTTCGGCGAGGTCAGGGAACCTGGGGATTGTGTCGAGCATCATCTCACCTCATGCGTTCCTGTTGGCTACGAAGGCATGCTGCATCGCATGGCTGCTCTCGGAGGGATTCCAGCCCGCCCGATGTGCGCACCGCGAGGCGCATGAGCGCGGGGCAGCGCCCCACGACGTTCGTCCGTCTCACGCATAGATGCCCGCCGTGCCCGTCATAGTTCTAGCGCCCACGCATCAAAGTGAGGACCAGCCGCGCCCACAGGCCGACTTTGAGCAGCCCCACCGCGGTCCAATACAGCACGGGGCACGTCCTTCCGGAGTAGTGCTTCGCGTAGTAGACGAGCATCCCGCGGTGCGAGGCCCGGATCATCTCCCGGCGCACTTGCCTGGTCGAGGCCCCGCCCTCATGGCGCATCTGTACCTCCGGCGTGAACCAGATTTCCCACCCGGCATCCTTCAGCCGCTTGCACAGGTCGACGTCATTGAAAAACATCGGGAAGCGCTCATCGAAGTGGCCCACCTCGTCGAGCGCGGCCTTGCGGATCATCAGCGCCGAGGCCATCGGTTGATCGACTTCTCGCTCGTCAGAGTATTCCCACCAGCTCATCCGGTACTTCCCGAAGCGTCTGCTCCGCGGAAACAGCCTGCTCAGCCCCAGCGCCTCGGAGATGACCACATCCGGATCCGGGAAGCTCCGGCAGGTCAGCTGGATCGACCCGTCCGGCTGCCGCAGACGCGGCGCCACCGCGCCGGCCCGCGGATGCTCTTCGAGGAAGGTAACCAGGTATTGCACCGAGCCCGGCTCGATGACGATATCGGGGTTCAGCAGAAGCACGTTCGGCGCCGTTACCTCCCGCAGTGCGACGTTATTGCCTGCAGCGTAGTAGATGTTCTGATCCAGAGCAATCAACCGCACCCACGGGTGCTGGTCGGCGACCATCTGTGCGGTGCCGTCGCTCGACGCGTTGTCGACCACGATGACCTCGAGTTCCAGCTCACCCGCATGCGCGCGGAGGCTCTCCAGGCAGGCGGACAGGTGATCGCGCGTGTTCCAGTTGACGATGCAGACTGACACGTCAGGCATCCGTATCGCCATCCAGCCGCTTGTTGTGTGCGATGATCGCCTCGCAGACCTGCCGCACCGCCCCGTGCCCGCCTGGTCGCGTGGTGATGACGTCAGCCGCGGCAAGCACCTCGGCGACCGCATCCGCCGGAGCCACGAAGCTCCCGGCGGCCTGTCCCACTGTCAGGTCATTGAGGTCATCCCCGAGGTAGACCACATCCGCAAGCTCGCACCCCGCACGCGAGACGGCGGTCCTCAGCGCGTCGAGCTTGTCGGAGACGCCGTCGAGCAGAATATCCCCCTGCAGCGCCTCGAAGCGCGCGCGGGTGATAGCCGATTCATCGGCCGTGATCCACGCGACGAGCACGCCGCTGCGCTGGAGCATCTTCAGCCCGTAGCCGTCCTTGACGTCAAAGCGCTTCATCGCCTGCCCGTTGGGGCCGAAGTACATACCCCCGTCGGTCAGGCAGCCATCGCAGTCGGTGGCCAGCATCCGCACCCGGCCCTCATTGCGTAGCTGCATACTCGATTGCTCCCTTCACAGCCGGATCGTCGCCGGAGAAGACCCACGCCAGCGGCGCTCCTCCCAGTTCCACGACATGCAGCGGCGTCCCGTTCTCAGCCAGGTGCCGCGCGAAGTCGTCCATCTCGCTCTGTTTGTGCTGGATGATGAGGAAGTCCGCACTCCCGCGGGTCTCATCCCCCGCGGTGACCGCAATGCCGGGCCGGTAGGCTTTCACGTTGTAGAGTTCAACGGTCGAGGCGAAGCCCGGCACGTTGATCCAGACAGTCGAGCCCGAGGGGGCCTTCGGCAGTACCCACTGCATGGCCGCATGGTAGGTGTCACCCCAGTAGGTCGGCTCCATCCCCAGCCTCAGCGCCCCGCCCGTCCCGCCGATGAACTCGGTATAGTATGACATCCCGAACGGGTGGCTCACGCCGACCGGCTGGATCAGCAGCACCAGCAGCACCGCCACCATGCCGACGCGCAGCTTCAGCGGAAACTGGTCGATCCGCGCCGACATCTGCTCTCCCAGACGCTTCTGCAGACCGCTGATGATGCACCCCGCGCCGATGCCGGCGAGTGCCGCGAGATACGGGAAGATCGGCAGGAACAGCCGGACGCCGTTGTACTTCGGCGCCCACGGCAGCATACTCGGCAGTATGTTGACCACCAGCGCCCAGATGAGGAGGAGGGAGAGAGGGTGGTGCCAGTCGTTCTGCCTCACCCCCCGACCCCCTCTCCTGGTCTCGCTACGCGAGCCCTTGGACGGAGATGGGGAGAACGACAGACGGCATCCACCAGCATCAGAGACCGCCGAGTCCTGAGGGACATCGTCTTCCCTGTGGGCTCTCGATGTCGGAGAACGCGTCACATCTGGGCCAACCGCACCGTTCTCCCGCTTTCCGGCACGGTTAGGGACAGGCAAGCCGTCCCCCCCCTCTCCGTCCCGGAGAGGGGGCCGGGGGGTGAGGCCCACAATCACCAACACCCCCACCACCGCCGGCGTGGTCAAAAACACCATCACCGGCGCGTAGTGCCACGGTGCGAGGTCGGTCACCGTGCCGAAGTACGTTGTCGCGACATGGTAATGGTGCAGGTGGAAGGCAATGTACTCCGCCGTCCGCGTCCACGTGTCGTGCCACAGCCACGGCCAGGTGAGCAGCACCGTCAGCGGACCCAGCACCGCCATAGCGCCCGCCACCCACGCCGCGATCCGCCACCGGCGCAGGTACAAGAGCCACGGCAGCACGATGAAGGGGNNTGGGGATGAAGAAGGCGTTCAGTTTCGTCCCCAGCGCCAGCCCGAAAAGGACGCCGGAGACGATGCACAGGCCGATGCTCTCCCGCCGCGCGGCCAGGTACACCATGACCACGGTGAAGAAGCTCAGCGCCATGATCGGCGCATCGAGCGCGGCGATGTGCATGTGCGTCCACACCCGCGGCATGAAGGCCAGTGCCCCCGCCGCGACCGCCCCGGCGGGCCATCCCCACTCCGCCGCGACAAGCCAGTAGAGCGCTGCCACGAGCACAGCTGAGAGCAGCATCGTTCCCACGCGCGGGTAGGCGAGCCCCGGCATGATGCTGCCCAGCGTGCCCGAGGCGATGCCGAAGAGCAGCTTGATCGTGCCGGGCTGCTGATCGATAGAGGCATCCCACGCGCGGTCGGTGCTATCTCGTGAGCCGTATCCGCCACCCACGAGCCACTCCCAGGCCATCACCGACTTCGAGATGTAGATCGGCTCATCGTAGGTGATGCCGATGTCGGAAGCAGTCAGCACCAGCAGCACGAACATGCTCAGCCCGATCAGCACCGGCGCGACGGCCTTTCTCATGCCGTCACCGCCTCTGCCCCGCCCCTGCGCCGCCGCCAACTCAGCACCATCACGAAGGCTATCACGCCGAAGCCCAGCGCGGTCAGGAAAGCTCCCAGCGCGTAGCTCGCCGGGTAGTAGATGAAGTCTATCTGCTCGGAAGCCTCAGGCACGTAGACCCCCCGCAGCGCGTAATCCGCGGGCATGATGGGCAGCTCTTCGCCGCCGGCAAAGGCATGCCAGCCGGGGTAGAAGCTGTCGCCCAGCATCCACCAGCGGCGGCTCTGCGTAGCCCGCACCGTCAGTCTGTTGGGCGCCCACTCGACAATCTCTCCGGCGGCGAACTCCCCCTGGTCCGGCGCCAGGTCACCGACCATGACAAGCTCCTCAGCGGGCCTGAACTCAGTCGAGGTCACGTACCGCATCGCCTCGGCGTAGCTCGTGGCGCTCCTGATGTGCGGCGGGCTGTGGAAGCGCGGCAGCGCGGAGGTGCTCTCATACAGATTCGTCTCGAAGCTGCCGGCGGACTGCCAGCGGCCGTCAAGCTCGCGCGGTGTCAGGCAGTATCTGACATTCAAGGCGTCCCACAGCGGCAGCTCCGGCCTCAACTGCCCGCTCTCGTCGCGCGCCGCCTGCAGCATGTCCTCATAGCGCCGGACCAGGAGGGAATCGGAGGCCTCGACACACTCGAGCCCGTACGCCATCGGCAGATTCGGCGGCATACGGCTGATCCATTTCTGTTCGCCCGGCAGCGACATCATCCGTGACGTGCCGCCGGGCGCCTGCATCGCCGGGATCGCGCGAGTCCGGATGCTCAGGTACTCCGCGGGCGGGCTCGGGATGAAGCGATAGGCGAAGCGTCCCAGGTCCGCGGCGAGGACCACCAGCAGCAGCGCGGCCCCGATGTGCGGCCTGGAGATGGTCAGGGCGATGAACCCTGCCGTCAGCGCCAGCAGCAGCATAAAGAGCCCGATCTGCGCCATCGTGTAGGAGCCGATGCCCGGCAGCGTCTGCTCCAGCCCGCCGGTGAAGAACCAGGTCGCCAGACCGCCGACCAGGCCGACGGCGGCCAGGGCGGCCACCGCGTAGCCCATCAGCCGCTTGACGCGACCACCCTCCCCGGCATCAACCGCTTTCAGGAGGCCCTCCATCCCCAGCCCGGCGAGCACCGCCAGCGCGACATCGAGGATGATGACAGCCCGGTTGATCCCCGGCAGCGTCCGCACCGGCGGGAAGAGCTGGTAGAGCAGCCAGAACAGCCCCGTCCCCCACGCCAGCCCGATCCCCAGCAGCCCCACGACGGCCCAGAACCATATCAGCCGCTCGCGCCGCAGACAGAGCGCCAGAGCCACGAGCACGAGCGTGGCCACTCCCGCGTAGAACACGTTCTCCAGGTACGCGCGGCCCGGTGTGATGGCGTACTCGCCCCAGTAGTTGTAGTCCACGGGGTTGCCGAAGATGTCCGGCATCAGGCCGGTCAGCGCGGAGGCGGGCTTGAGGGCAAAGCCGACGATGTAGGAGTATGGGTGCGGGTCGCGGCTGGCCGCGCCGACGAGTTCAACCACCGGGAGTATCTGCACCGCCCCGATGAGCGTCCCCACCAGCAGCGAGCCGATACCCGCAGCTACGCCCGTCCACCGGCGCTCCGGCTGCGGCGGCCATGCGGCCCGGAACAGCACGTATGCGGCGAAGATCATCAGGATGAACAGCGAGATGTGCAGGTGCCCGGCCAGAAACTGCATCCCGACTGCAAAGGCAGAGAGCAGCCACCACGGCCCCCGCGCCCCCCGCACCGTCTTCTCATGCCCCACCAGCATCAGTGGCAGCCACGCCGGGACGGACCTCAGCGTCAGAAAGGCCATCCAGCCGACGGCAAAGCCCGACAGCATGAACGGCAGCGCCCCCAGCACCGCGGCCTGCGGGCGGCAGCCCAGCACGCGCAGATACCAGTACATGAAGCCGCCGGCCAGCAGCGTATAGAGGAGCGCCGCAAAGCCGAACGCCCTCTCAACCGGCAGCAGCGCGAACAGCCATGTCTCGGGGTAGAACGCCGCCGACTGGTTGTTGGCGATGAAGGGCGTGCCGGCGGACATGTATGGGTTCCACAGGGGAACCTCGTCCTTGCGCAGTTGCTCGCCCGCGAACTTCCTCCACGCGTAGTGCTGCTGGATCGGGTCGAGAATGGGGTTCTGGACGCGCTCGAAGCCGTGCTCGCGCGCGTAGGCGTGCCACGGCTCCATCCGCAGCAGCAGGTCGGCGGGGATCAGCACGCGATCGCCGAGCGTCACCGGCCAGAGGATCAGCAGCGCCACCGCGGCAATGGCGCAGAGGGCCCCAACGTCGCCTCGCAGGGCGCCGCGCTTACCCACCTGCCCTCACCGCCGGGTACACCGTCGCCCGGTAGACCGTCACCTCGCCGGCGGTGAAGGCGGGCTCCAGCACGCCGCCGGTATCGGCCTGCAGGTCTAGCTGCCGCACGTCGTCGGGATCAAGCGCGGCGCCGAGCATGCGCTCGTACGGCCCGTACATCACGTAGTCAAGCCCCAGTTGCCGTACCGTCGCCGCGCGATCAACACCCGAGCCCGGCGCGTAGAAGCGCATTACGTCCCCGAGCTTGGACCCAAACTGCAGCGTCTCGGCCCAGTGGCCGATGTAGACCGTACATGGCGCATGGGCGGGGATGTGCGAGCCGATCAGCGACGAGCTGAAGACGACCTCTCCGGCCTGCGACTCCCCGGCCAGCCAGCGTACCGCACCGGCGTAGTCGCCGCTCATGTAGATCGGGGGTACCAGCACCTCGAGCAGCATCTCGTTGTTGGTCCTGACGTTCTCCATACACTGCGCGACGAAGACCATGTTGCTGGGGACGGTCAGGGCGACGGCGGCGATCACCACCATCGCCATCTGCCTGCGGACCAGCTTCTGATTGCCGGCCTGCTCCGGACGCCGTGTCAGCAGACGCCCCAGGAAGACCACTCCGACGCCCGCCAGCATCGCGATGGGCATGTGCAGCCCCTCAATCATCTTCCGCTGGAATGACACCGGCAGCACGAGGGCGATGCAGTGGGCGAGTATCCACAGCGCGGGGAACAGCAGCAGGTGATGCTGGTTCGGGCGGGTGGCCGGGTCGTCGGCCCGGGTGGGGCGTCTGAGCGCCGCTGCGAGCCCGACCAGGGCCAGCACGCCCAACAGGCCGTAGCCCACCAGGTAGTTGACCAGGCCCAGCGTCGTCGTGTCCGTCAGCGCCTTGGCCATATAGGCGGGGTCCTGGTTCGCCGCCCAGTACGACCACAGTGGGGCCGGCAGCGCAACCAGGAAGATCATCGCGTAGGTTGTCGCCGCGTCCTTGAGGCGGTAGCGACGCGTACAGAGCCCGAAGATAATCCACAGACCCAGTGCGAAATGGACTGGAAAGATGTCGTAGGTGTGGACGTTGCCAAGAACCAGAAGCACGGCGCCCGAGAGTACCGCGGCCGGGCGGCTGCTCGTCTCCAGGGCGATGAGCGCGTAGCCCATCACCAGACACATGAGGCCCATCGAGATGATGAACAGCGGGTTCAACTGTGCCGAGAGGAATGTGACCGCCTCCGGCTGCACCTGCCACCAGACGCCGACATCGATCGGCCGCAGGCCCAGGTCGATGCCCGCCTCATGGGCATAGACGACCAACCACCCGAGGCCTGAACCCAGTGCGCACAACCCCAGCGCGCTCCGGCGAACCCAGCGGTCGGCGGTCAACAGCGATATCAGCCAGTAGAACGAACCGAGCGTGAAGATGCCGCCGATGACGCGCAGGGCCCGGAAGACGATGATCGGCGGCATGTCCGCGGCGGCCGATATCGCGCCGCAAAATGAGAAGAACAGGTTGAAGAAGTGGGGATTCTGGGGCTCCGTGGTGTACTGGTTCGCCAGCAGCACGCGGCCCTCCGAGGCCTGCCTGATCCAGGCCATGTAGGCATTGCCCTCATCGACACCCCAGATGAACCCGCCGAATACCTGGTCCGGCGCCCCGAGATACAGCGCAGCCGCATAGGGGACGATGGTCAGGGCCATGACCACCGCCGCCATCACCAGAACCGGCCTGATTTCGCCCTCCCGCAGCTCGTTCATCGCCTCACCGGCTGACTGTCGCCGGCCTCCCTGCCCCCTGAGCGGCTCAGAACCGCCGCAGTTTGCGCAGCATTCTCTTGACGCCCGCGATTCCCAACATGGATCGAGCCGTCCGCCAGATGCGCCGCGGCCCGAGGTAGAAGCGCATGTAGGCCGTGCGCCGGAGCCGGTTGAGCGTGGCCGTGTCGACGACGGCGTCCTGTGCGCAGACGGGGTGTCCGGGCGCGCCCGGGTCCACAACCTCCGCTGCGATTGGCCCCCCGAGTTGCCCGGCGGTCAGCGTCTGCGGCAGGGGCGTTGCCACGCTGAAGGTGGCATCATCCAGCGGCAGTTCGGCAGCGAGGGCCACAGTCTCGCGCAGTTCGGCCTCCGTCTCGCCGGGGGCCCCGAGGGTGAAGTAGCCCCAGACGCCCAACCCCATCTCGTGCGCGATCGAGATCGTCCGCCGCACCTGCTCGATGGTGACGCCCTTCTGATAGACCTCGTCGAGGACGCGTTGGCTGCCCGTCTCGATGCGCACGTGGACGCTTCGCAGCCCGGCGCGCTTCATCTGCTCGAGCATGTCGTGGTCGGCAAGCCCCGCGCGGATGCTGCAGCCCCAGACGATTCCGAGGTCCGCCTCCATGATCATATCACACAACTTGATGACCCACGGCCTGTTGAGGATGAATGAGTCATCAAGCCACATCACGCCGTCGGGCGCCCAGGCGCGCTTGAGTTCTACCAGTTCCGCAACGATACTCTCCGGCGAGCGCCTCCGGACGCGCGTACCGAGGAAAGACCGCAGTGCCGGAGTGGAATCGGCGCGGTCAAACGGGCACCCGCGCGAGGCGAGGACCGAAGTGCCCCGGAGTCCGGGCCCGAGCCGGTCCCACAGCCGCATGTAGCTGTTCATATCGAGCAGATGACGCGCCGGGAGAGGCAACTCGTCGAGGTTCTCGACAAGCTCGGGCTCACCAGTGGAAACGACCTCGCCCTCGCGGAGATACGCCATGCCGGGCACGCTGGTGTAGTCGCCGCCGGCCTCGGCAAGCCGCATGACGGTGCGTTCCGCCTCGCCGACCATCACCGCGTCAATGCCGTCGATGGTCAATGCGCCCGCGGGGTCAATCGTCGGGTGAGGCCCTCCGGCAAACACCGGCGCGCGCGAGCCCTCGGCACAGACGCGCGCGACCGCGGCCGCCTCGGTCAGCATCGAGGTCGGCATGCTGATGCCGATGGCGTCGAACGGCTTCTCCGCGAGCGTCGCCTCGAGTGACTGGAGCGGTCGGCGCTCGAAGGTCGCATCGAACACGACCACCTCGTGGCCCGCCCGCTCGAGTGTCGCCGCGAGGTAGGCCACGCCAAGCGGCGGATCGCCCGACGGGTGGTTGAACCTGGGGTATGTCAGCAGCAATCTCAACTATGAAGCGCCCACTTCCGTACCGGGCCG
>DPJP01000366.1:0-19418 GCA_003542955.1 Armatimonadota bacterium | reverse complement strand
CCGCCGAGCCGATCTGCCTGCAACCAGCGCGACCGCCACGGCCAGGCTCAGTAACGTCACGAAGCCTCCGACCGCGACACTCGAAGGCATGTAGTACAGCTCAACGTCCGCCGGCCCCGCCGGGCCGCTGATCTGCATGAAGGTCGTCTCGCCGAGCATGATCGGCTGCCGAACGCCGTTGACGGTCGCCACCCAGCCGGGGTAGAAGCCCTCGGCCAGGGTCACGCCGAAATCGTCGATGCCGCTCAGCCGCATGCTGATGCGATTGGGGCCGTCGCGGGTGACGTCACCGGCCCCCAGCCTGTCCTTGAGCGCCGGACCGTAGGCATAGCCGGGTGAGCCGGTGTCCTCGACGAGAACACCCTCCGACCCACTGTAGACCAGCCTTGGCGGAATGCTCGGCACCGGCAGCCGCTCATTGGTCAGGTAGTATCTACAGCCCGCGGCACGATAGTTGAACGGCCGCGACAGCAGCACCATGTTGCCGTTGGCCGCCGGCGAGGCCATTCCGCCATCCATCATGGCCGCCCAGCGCCGGTATGTCTCCGTTGACAGTGAATCGTACCCGTTGAGGCTGTAGTAACCGTACACGGTTGCCGAGTTCGGTGGCAGAAACGCCTCCGGCATATCGTACAGCGTCCACCGCTCCGGGGGTGAGACGGCCAGCACCCGGTCGTTACCCGCCACGCGCAGCAGCGCATCGACAATCTCGGTCCGCGGGTACACCCGCTCGGCCGGCGTCCGCGGGTTGAACCGGTACGCCCACGGGAGGGCCTGCAGCAGAAAGAGCAGCGCCAGCGCCCACCCCGCCGCTCTCCAAACCGGTCCCAGGGCGTCGCTCCGCGTGCGGGCTGCATCCGACAGCGCGGTGACCCCGAGACCGCACAGCACTGCCGCACAAAGGGTGAAAACGGAAAGTAGCCGTGAGAATCCTCCGGCCAATCCGATCTTGGGGATCAAATAGTAGTACACGTAGGCAGGCGGGCCGCCCAGCGATACCCATAGCGCCAGCCCCCCGATGATCGCGTAGAGCCATACCGTCTTCCGCCGCCTGGCGACCACCAGCCCGAGCAGCACTCCGGCGAAGCCGGCCGCGCCGATGAACGCGCAGTGCTCCGAGTAGCTGATCCGCTCCCGCGGGTAGTCCATGGTCACCGGGCTCCCCAGGAAGTCGGGGTCGACGATGGTGGTCAACTCCGCCGGCGCCATCGCCCGCTCCAGGTGGAACTGGTAGCCCGCGGCGCTCACCTCGCCCCCGCCTCGCGGCGACCGCGCCCCCAGCTCGAGCGTCGGCAGCGCCTGCACCGCCCCGAGTGCTGCCCCAAGCACGAATGCCGCGACCAGGCAGAGCGTGGGCCGCAGTGTCTCGCGCCGCATCCGCACACTGTGGATCGCATGCGCCAGCCCCGCCCCGGCGGCCGCCAGCCACACGTATGCGGCGATCTGCAGGTGCCCGGCGAGCAGACTCATGCCCAGTGCTCCGGCCAGCACCATGCCGCCCCACAGCCTCGATCGGCGGAAGATCAACTCGACTCCGAGCAACCCCGCCGGCAGCCACACCGCCGTCTCTATCAGACTCGGCAACTCCGTCCATGTGACGATGAAGCCGCCGAAGCTGTACACCAGTCCGCCGAGCAGCGCCCCTGCCGCTCTCGCGCCGAGCACCCGCAACAGCAGGTACACAAACAGCCCCGCAAGGAAGTAGTGTATCGCGTTGAGGAGCCCCATCGCGCGGGAAGTCGGGCAGACCGCCAGCAGCCAGTGTGGCGGGTAGAACAGCCCACTCTGCCCGTTGCCGACAAAGGGAGTGCCGCAGAATTGATGGGGATTCCAGAGGGGGAATTCGCCGTGCTGAGAGAAGCTGCGATGGGCCAACTCGCGCCAGGGGTAGAATTGCGCCACGCCATCCCACAACAGCGAGTCCCACTGTCGCGTCGGGGGAGGGGCGCCGCCGGTGTTGTATGGGGCGAACTGCTGCTGGTAGACCCCTGCCACGGGCGCCCTGTCGCCGAAGACACAGTCGGCCCAGAAGGCGACGGCAAGTGCCGCCAGCGCAAGAACGCATGCGGCGTCAAGTCGACGATCTGCGGGTGAGATGGTGTGCATGGGTGCGGTCCACCGCCGGCCGTCGCAGGCCAGTGACCGGACCCCTGCCGGCACATGACCTCCGCCGGATGTGACTATCCCGACATCGGGTCGGCTGGACGCTCTATCGTGGCGGGTTCATCGGTCGGTGGCGCCTCGCTTCGCGGCGCACTCAGGCCCACAAGCACCACGCCCACGATGATGACGGCAAGCCCCGCGATGCGCAGGGCCGAGACGTTCTCCCCCAGGTACTGCCACGAGAGGAGCACAACGGCCACGTAGCTGAGTGCAATCATCGGGTAGGCGTAACTCAAGTCGAGCTTCGACAAGGCGACCAGGTAGAAGAGCGAACTCGTCGCATAGCAGAAGAAGCCCAGAAAGACCGCGGGCACCGTCACGATCGACTTGATGATCTGCAATGGCGGCGGCTTGTCCCCCAGGGTGTTGACGCCTACCTTGAGGAATATCTGCCCCGCCGCGCCTAGCGCAATCGCGATCAGCAGAATGCCGATGCCCAACAGCATGGTCTTCTTTCCCTTCTCCTCCGCCAACTGGGCGTCACCCTTCAGCCATCGTGCGGGCACACAGAGAGGGTCGCCTGCCTCGATGCAATGTGGCAGGCGACCCGTTTCGCGTCTGCCTGTCATCGGCTCCGCGGACCCGGAGGGTCTGCTCCGCGGACCCGGAGGGTCTGCTCCGCGGACGGCGCGGAGGGTCTGCTCCATAGGCAGCACGGAGCCTGAATGGAGCGGGCTAGTTCAGCAGGCTGCGGACGAGGTCCACGGCGGAGGCGGCATCCGGTGCATAGCCGTCCGCGCCGATCTCGTCGGAGTAGTTCTGCGTCACGGGCGCCCCACCGATGATGACCTTCACGCTGTCCCGCAGACCGGCCTCGGCCAGCGCGTCGATCGTGTCCTTCATGCCCGGCATCGTCGTCGTCAACAGCGCCGACAGCGCGATGACCTGCGCGCTCTGTGACTGCGCGGCCTCGACGAACTTCTCCGCCGGCACATCCACCTCGAGGTCGATCACGTCGAATCCGCCACCCTCGAGCATCATCGCGACGAGGTTCTTGCCGATGTCGTGGAGGTCGCCCTTGACCGTCCCGATGACGACCTTGCCCTTCGATACCGCACCGCTGTCGGCGAGCAGCGGCTTGACGATATCCATGCCGCCGTGCATCGCGCGAGCAGCGATGAGCACCTCCGGGACATAGAACTCGTTGTTCTTGAACTTCTCGCCGACCACGTTCATCCCGGCGATGAGACCTTCGTTGATGATCTGCTCGGGAGCAACGCCCTCATCAACAGCAGCCTGGGCCAGGTTGGCCACCGTGTCCCGGTCGCCCTTGATGACCGCATCGGCAATTGCCTGCAAGTCCGCCATTTGTAGCTCCTCCTAGTGCGCGCTGCCAGGGAATCCTGGTGGATGACTGACTGGGCCAACACCTGTAGACAATTGGGTGCTGTATTATACCCGAAACACAACACAATGCAAGTTTGCGTCTGGTGCGCCACTACTCGAACAGCATCGTCTCCATAAACGCCATCTGGAAGCGCGGATTCGCCGCCAGCTCGACGTGCTCGGCCTCGACTGCCAGTCGACATGCCAGCTCCCGCTCGCTCTCGGAGCACAGGGCCATCAGGGCCCCCGCACCCGCCGCGTTCCCGACCGCGACCACCCGCGCGAGGTCAACCGGCGGCAGCACCCCCATCCTCACCGCGCTCTCGGGGCGGATGTGGTTGCCGAAGGCGCCGGCAAGCAGCACCGCCTCGAGATCGCCGGCGCTGATGCCCGCTTCCCCGAGCAGCACCTCTACACCTGCACGGATCGCGCCCTTTGCAAGCTGAATCTCCCGGATGTCGGGCTGGGTCAGGTAGACGGGATGAGCCCTGTGCGCAATGGCCTCGGAGGCAAGCAGCACCCGCCGGCCGTTGCCCTCGCCGCTCATGCGCGCGGCGATCGCCGCTGGCAGACCGTCGGCCTCCGCCGCCAGTCGTCCGTTGACCTCGAGCGCACCCGTCTCCAGCAGCACGGCTGTTGCGTCAAACAGCGCCGAGCCGCAGATGCCGCGCGCAGGCGCGTCGTCGATGGTGCTGATCCGGAGGTCCTCGCCGTTGAGTGTCACGGCCGAGATTGCGCCCGGAGCCGCATACATCCCCTGGCTGATCCTAGCGCCCTCGAAGGCCGGGCCGGCCGCCGCCGACGCGCACAGCAGCCGATCGCCCGACCACAACACGATCTCGCCGTTGGTCCCGATGTCGATCGCAAGCGTCGGACCGCGACCGGTGATGTCCGCGGCCGTCATCACACCGACAGTGTCGGCGCCGACAAAACCCGCGACAATCGGCAGGACGAATACCTGCCCGCCCGAGGCGGCCTCTATTCCCAGGTCAGAGGCATACAGCGTCAGCGGCTGTGACACCACGGGAATGTATGGCGCCTGTGCGATATACTGCGGATCGAGCCCCAACAGCAGGTGGTGCATCGCCGTGTTGCCGACGACGGTCAACTCGAAGAGATGGTTTGTCTCCGCGCCAACGTCCTTCAGCGCGCGCCCCACCAGCGCGTTGATCGCGCCGACGACCTCGCCCTGCAATTCCTCGAGCCCGCCCGGCACGTCGCGCGCATGCTCGATCCGCGAGATGACGTCCGCGCCGTGGCGCGTCTGGGGGTTGAGCGTGGCGCAGGTAGCCTCGATGCGGCCGGTGCTGAGGTTGACCAGGTAGGCGACGATGGTGGTGGTGCCCACATCGATTGCCGCGCCGTAGGGGTCTCGCGCGGTGTCACGTGGCTCAACCGCCACAAGCAGGTCGTCGAGCATCGTGGCAACCACATTGAACTCATCCCCGCGCAGCACTCCGGGCAACCGTTCGAGGGCCGCAAGCCGCGCCCGACACGAGCATCCCCCGGTCCCCAGCTTGTCCCAGAGCCTCAGCAGGTCGCTCCGCTGGTCGCCCAACTCGGGCGGGTCCAGCGCCAGCGCGCGTCGCTTGACACGCGGCTGGAGAGCGAAACTCCTCAGCGCGTCCTCATCGAGGTCCTTGCGAACGACGACGTCGCCGACACCGGCGGTCTCGATCTCGCACTCGCCCAGCGCATGCGCCTGGCAGGCCAGTCGCACACCAGCCTGGAGTTCGGTGGAACTCAGAAGCTGCAACTCCTGCGCCGTCGGCTCGCTCAACTCGCCACTGCGCACGCGGACACGGCACTTGCCGCAGGTGCCCTTGCCGCCGCAGGGGGTGTTGATGGCGACGCCGACCGATGCGGCTGCCTCGGAAAGTGCAACACCGGCGGTGGCTTGCGCCGTGACGCCGGCGGGATGGAATGTCACATTGATTGTGGGACTGCTCAAAAGTAGACTCCGTTCCCGGTCGCGACGCCGGTCGCCGGGCCTAGTAGTAGGACAACTGCGTGTTGGCCTCGGCGCCCTCGCGGGAGTTCGCGTCCATCTCAACCACCCGCTCGAAGGCTGCCTTGGCCTCTTCGTCCATGCCAAGCATGGCGTAGTGCTTGCCGAGATCGAGGACGTAACGCTGACTTTCGGGGGCAAGCTCGGCGGCCTTCTTCAGGCACTCAATCGCCTCGTCGAATTCACCCTGATTCATGATGGTCAGGCCCATGCCCCACCAGCACTCCGCCTCATCGGGGCAACACGCCAGCATCTGCTCGTAGAGCGGCCGGGCGTCGTCATAGTTGCCGTCGACGCGGCACGTGTGGGCCTGGTCTAGGACGTTCCGGTCAACCTCCGCCATGAACTACCTCCGCTGTGATCGAGTCCACCCCTGTCGGAGTTCCGGACGAGACGGACCATGCGGCTTAAGCAAGATACCCAAACGCCTCACCGTTTGTCAACCGCGCTCTGCAGCACATCCCCCGGCCGCACACCCGCCCCCCGCAGCCAACTGGCGGCGTCCATCTCCCTCCGTCCCTCCGGATGCACCCTCAGCAATTCGATCAAGCCCTGCCCCGTCGCAATGACGGGCCCACGCTCGGGGTCGATTTCCACGACCGTCCCGGCCATTCCTGCCTGCGGGCGCGATTCACCCACAACCGTCGAGGCCGTGACTCCAAGCCGGCGGCCCTGCCAGAGGCAGTATGCCCCCGGTTGCGGCGCGAACGCACGCACCCGGTTGTGCACGTCACTCGCGCTCTGAGAGAAGTCCAGGGCCTGATCGGGCTTCTCGAGCAGCGGCGCGCAGGTCGCCCGGCCGTGATCCTGCCCGATCGGCGTCAGCTCGCCCGATGCGATTGCCGGCAGTGATCTCACTACCAACGCCACGCCGGCCTGCGTCAGGCGTCGGCATAGCGAATCGGCATTCTCATCGGGCCCGATCTGCAGCGAGTCTATCGCGTAGATGTCGCCGGCATCGACCTCGCGCGCCATCCGTTGCAGGCTGACTCCCGTCACGGTCATCCCCTGCAGCAGCGCATGCTGCACGGGCGCGGGTCCCCGCAACAGCGGCAGCAGCGAGTAGTGGACGTTGAGCGCCTCGACGGTCGGGCACGCCAGCAGCGCCTCCCGCAGTATCTGCCCGTACGCCACCGTCAACAGCACATCGGGCCGCGCCTGTGCCACCCGCCGCACCGCCTCCGGCGCGTTCGCACGCTCGGGCTGGAAGACGGGCAGCCCGAGGCGTTGCGCCTCGACCTTGGTCGCCGGCGGCAGCGGCGTCCGGCCCCGCTTCCCGGGCCTGTCCGGCTGCGTGAGCACCAACTCGACGGCATGCCCCGCGTCCATCAGCGGCTGCAGGTATGCCGCCGCCCACGGCGGAGTGCCCAGGAAGACGATCCGCATCAGCCGTCACGCTCCGCCTCGGCGAGCCGCTTCTCAACCATCCGCCGGAGCGTGTCTTCCGCATCAGCCTTGCTGATGTAGTGGAGATGGTAGCCGCGCTCATCGTCCTCGTCGGGGATCATCCACGCGATGCTGTCGGGTAGAGCGCGATCGATGAAGAGCTTCCCGTTGAGGTGGTCGATCTCATGACAGAAAGCTCTCGCCATGAGACCGTGCGCCTCCATCTGGATCGGCTCGCCCTCGCGGTCAAACGCCTCGACAACCACGCGCTCGGGGCGCAACACCACACCATGCAAAGTGGGGAGGCTCAGGCAGCCCTCGCCGCCTTCGACTTCGCCCTCGGTCTCGACAATCCGTGGGTTGATGCACTCATGGACGCGAGGTTCCTCGCCCTCCTCGTACTCGGCGAGAACGACGGCCCGCAGGTTCTCCCCCACCTGCGGCGCCGCCAGTCCCACGCCGGGGGCGTCGAGCATCGTCTCGACCATGTCGTCGAGCAGTTCGATGAGCGTGCCGTCGATGTTCTTGATCTTCCGCGACTTCTTCCGCAGCTCGGGTTCGCCGCAGATGAGTATGCGTCTGAGTGCCATTTCTCCTCCGGTATCTCCGATCTGTTCATCGCACGGGCCTGGGGCGCGACACCTGTCCTTGCCCACCCCCAGCCGCGCTACATCATGCTCAGCGGCTCGACATCAACAACCAGTGTCACGTTCTCGGGCGCCTGGTAGCTCGCCAGTGCCGCCCGCACCGCCGACGTTGCGGCATTGCGGTCCGGCCCTTTGACCAGCAGGCTGAACCGCCATCTGCCGCGCAACTTGCGCAGCGCGCACTCGGCCGGCCCCAGGAAATGAACCACGCCCGCGGGCGGCGGCGCCTCCAGTTCGGTATGATAGAGGCCCTGCCGCTGCAGCGCAACACCAAGCTGTTCGGCCTCCGCCCAGCCGATCATCTGGTCATCACAGGTGANNAAGCCGCACCATGCTCACGAACGGCGGGTACAGCGCCTGCCTGCGCTCCTCGAGTTCCATGGCGTAGAACGCCGGGAAGTCGTGGCGCGCGGCGGCCAGGATCGCGTAATGGTCCGGGTTATACGTCTGGACGAGCACCTCCCCCGGTTTGTGCGCTCTGCCGGGACGGCCGGAGACCTGAGTCAGCAACTGAAACGTCGTCTCCGCGGCCCGGAAGTCCGACTGGTGCAGACCGGTATCTGCACTCAGCACCCCTACCAGTGTCACATTCGGGAAGTCATGCCCGGTGGCGATCATCTGCGTGCCGATGAGGATATCGGCCTCGCCGCGGGCAAAGGCGCCCAGTATCTTCGTGTACGCGCCCTTGGTTGTTGTGGTATCCCGGTCCATCCGCAATACGCGCGCGTCGGGGAACAGCCGCCCGACCTGGTCGGCCGCGCGTTCGGTCCCCAGTCCCAGGAAGGAGACGTCATCCGCGCCGCACTCGGGACACTTCTCAGGCACGGGCGTCCGGTGATCGCAGTGATGGCACTTGAGCGTATCCTCGCGCAGGTGGTGTGTGAGCGAGACTGCGCAGTTTGGGCACCTTGGGGCCTGCCCGCACTCCTTGCACAGTACGAAGGTTGAAAAGCCCCTGCGGTTGAGAAACAGCATCGTCTGCTCGCCCGCCGAAAGCCGCGCCTCGATGGCATCCAGCAGCGGGCGGCTGAGTGTCCCCGTCGCGCCTGAGAGCGCCTGCTTGCGCAGGTCGATGGTCCTGACAGCCGGCATCGGCCGGTCATCGATACGCGAGAGCAACTCGGCAAGCTCGACATCGCGGCCGAGCTTGGCGGCGTAGAACCGCTCGATGCTGGGTGTCGCGGAGCCAAGGACCAGTACGGCATTGCTTGCCGCGGCCCGCCGACGCGCGACGTCAACGGCGTTGTAGCGCGGAGAGCTGTCCTGCTTGTATGCGGAGTCGTACTCCTCGTCGATGATGATGATGCCGATGTCGCGGACCGGGGCAAACACCGCAGACCGCGCGCCGATGACGATCCGCGCATCGCCCCGCGCGGCGCGCTGCCACTCATCGAACCGCTCCCCGACGCTCAGCGCGCTGTGCAACAGCGCCAGGCTGTCTCCGAAGCGCGCGCGGAAACGCCCGACCATCTGCGGAGTGAGCGATATCTCGGGCACCAGCACGATTGCCGTCTTCCCCCGCTCGAGCACATCCCGGATCGCGTGCAGGTAGACCTCCGTCTTTCCGCTGCCGGTGACCCCGCGCAGCAGGACCTCGCGGAAAGCCCCGGCCGCCAGACCCTTCCTGATGCGCCCGAGTACGGCCTGCTGATCGTCGGTGAGGGTGAGGAACTGCTCTCCCGCGTCGCTCCACGCCTCCTCGTAGGGATTGCGCCGGAGCGCCTCATCCTCGATGCGCACGAGACCCTTCTCAGCAAGCGCGTTGACGGCGCCGCGGTTGAGTTCGGCAACCGGGATCGGCCCACCGTCGGCGGCCATCAACTCCTCGATTGTCTCCGCCTGCCTGGGTGCGCGCTCGGCAAGCTCGGCCAGAGTGGCCTCCCAGTCGATTTCGCAGTCCGCCACAGATGCGACCTGCCTGGTTACCTCCGCCGCGGCAGGCCGCTGAAGCTCCCGGTTCTGGGTGACGTAGCCCTTCCGCTCCAGTCCGTCGACGGCGGCGGAGATGGTCGAGCGAGAAGTGCGCTCCGCGCCGCCCTGCAGCCGCCTGCAGAGGCCGTCGAACTCGAGCGGCCCGGCCTGCAGACAGCTCAGCACGACCGCCTGCCGTGGCGAGTTGCCTAGAGCGCCACGACGCAGCGCCTCCGCGCCGTCCGGGGTGCATGAAACATACCGGGCGGCCTTGCGAGACCCGCCCGGCGGCAGCAGCAGTCGCAGGGCGTCGGGGAGGCTGCAGAGGTAGTAGTCGGCCAGCCAGCGCGCCAACTCCGCCTCCTGCTCGCCGAACACCGGGCCGTCCAGCAGGAGCGAGATGATGTCGCGGAGCCGCGCGGGGGGTCTCTCCGTGGTGAAGCCGATGACGAAGCCGGGCAGTCGCTGCGAGCCGAAGGGCACCAGCACATAGCTGCCGACACAGATCTGCGCGGCGAGCCGCTCCGGGATCGAGTAGGTGAACGCACGCGCAAGGCCCGCCTCGTCCGGCGTGTCCTCGCCGGCCGATGTGCGGGCCCTGATGTCGACAATCACCTGTGCGTAACGCTGCTCCGGGCCGCCCGACGGCTCATCCAGCTCCGGGAACAGCGTCCCAGTCCGGGGCTTCGTGGTCTGTGTCCTCCTCGATGGGCCGGGTCAGCCGCTCTCTAGAGCCCTGCCGCCGACTTGATGGCATCGACGGCGTCGAGCTTCTCCCAGGTGAACTCCGGCTCGTTGCGTCCGAAGTGCCCGTACGCGGCGGTCTTCTTGTAGATCGGCCGGCGCAGGTCGAGATGCTCGATCATCCCGCGCGGACTCAGGTCGAAGGTCTCGGCGACAATCTGCGATATCTTCTCCTCCGGGATGCGGTTGGTCCCGAAGGTGAACACGGCCACCGAGAACGGCTTCGGGTCGCCGATGGCATAGGATATCTGCAGCTCACACCGCTCCGCCACGCCGGCAGCGACCAGGTTCTTGGCGATGTAGCGCATCATGTAGGCGCCCGAGCGGTCGACCTTGGTCGGGTCCTTGCCGGAGAAGGCGCCGCCGCCGTGACGGGCCAGGCCGCCGTAGGTATCGACGATGATCTTGCGCCCGGTCAGGCCGGTGTCGCCCTGGGGACCGCCGACGACGAAACGACCGGTGCAGTTGACCGCCAGGTCCACCCCGAGTTGGCACATATCCGAGGGGATGATCGGCTCGACCACATACTCGTTGATGTCCCTCTCGATCTCCTCGTTGCTCACGTCGGGGCTGTGTTGGGCCGCAAGCAGAACCTTCGTCACCGCGACCGGCCTGTCGTCCTCATAGAGCACCGTGACCTGCGTCTTGCCGTCGGGCCGCAGGTAATCCATCTGCCCGCTCTTGCGCACGGCCGCGAGCTGCTTCGCCAGCTTGTGTGCGAGGATGATCGGCATCGGCATGAGTTCCTCGGTCTCAGTGCAGGCATACCCGAACATCATGCCCTGATCGCCCGCCCCGCCGGTGTCCACGCCCTGCGCGATGTCGGGCGACTGCTTGTGAATGGCAGTCAGCACGCCGATGCTCTCGCAGTCATAGCCATACTTCGCGCGGGTATAGCCGATCTCCCGGACCGTCCCCCTGACGATGTCCTCGACGTCGATCCAGCAGGCTGTAGTCACCTCACCCGCCACCACGCAGGTGCCCGTGGTCACGAGCGTCTCGATGGCCACCCGGCCCATCGGGTCCTGCGCCATCACCGCATCAAGCAGAGCGTCGGATATCTGGTCGCATATCTTGTCCGGATGTCCCTCGGTCACGGATTCGGAAGTCAGTCGATAAGGTCCGGCCACGTGTGCGCCTCCTTCAGAGTGCCGTCACGGCCGCGGGAGCCTAGCTTCCCCCGCCGGCGCTATTCTCGCCCAGCAGTCGGGCCACTTCATCCATGACCGCGCCGGCAACGGCCCACTTGCTCATCAGCGGCAGGTCGACGCGGTAGTCGCCCCTGCCGAGGATGGTGACGCGGTTGGTATCGGTCCCGAAGCCCGAGCCGGGCTCGGTGATGTTGTTGGCAACGATGAGATCGAGGTTCTTGGCCTCGAGCTTGGCTGCCGCATTGTCTATCAGGTTTTCGCTCTCCGCCGCGAAGCCGATGACAACCGCGGGCCGGTCCGGGCCCTGCGCCACGGAGCGGAGTATGTCCTGCGTCGGCTCGAGCTGCAGTGTCATGCCCTCGCCGGTCTTCTTCAGCTTCTGTTGCGAGGGCGCCGCGGGGGTGTAATCGGCCACCGCGGCGGCGGCGATAAACACATCGACGCCGGTGAGCGCGGCCCGGACCTCCACCGCCATCTCCGCCGCGCTGACCACCTGCACGACGTTGAAATCGCCGTCTGCGCTCCCCGCATCGCCCGCCGGCGCCCCGGTCACCAGCGTCACATCGGCGCCGGCCGCGGCGGCCTGCTCCGCCAGCGCCAGGGCCATCTTCCCGCTCGAGGCGTTGCTCAGGTAGCGTACCGGGTCGATGTGCTCGCGCGTCGGTCCACCGGTGATGAGCACCCTGCGGCCGGAGAGATCCATGCCGGAGGGCGCNNCCGCCGATGACCATCCGCTCGATACACGACAGGAGCGTCGTGACTCCAACGAGCCTGCCTGCACCCTCGGCCCCGGAGGCCAGTCTGCCCTTTTCGGGCCCGACAATCCAGTATCCCCGCCGCCGCAATGTGGCGACATTCTCGACAACTGCGGAACTCGCCCACATCACCGCGTTCATCGCCGGCGCAAAGCCAACCGGGTACGTGGCGGCCATGACCGAGGTTGTCAGCAGGTCATCGGCGATGCCGCCAGCGACCTTCCCGATGACGTTGGCCGTCGCCGGGCAGATGAGCATGGCGTCGGCGAACTGCTGCAGCGAGATGTGTGTCATCGCGTCCTGCGTGCGGTCCGTCCACATATCGGTGTCAACCGGCCTGCCGCTGAGCGTGGCAAAGGTCAGCGGCGTGACGAACTCAGTCGCGTTGCGGGTCATGACGACCTTGACCTCGGCGCCGCGCTTGCGCAGAGACGTCACCAGCGAGGCCGCCTTGAAGGCCGCGATGCCGCCGCACACGCCGATGACTATATGCCGCCCGGTAAGGACGTCCTGTAGCCCACCGTGTTCGCCGGCGAAGTAGTCGCTCATCGCTCACGCCTCCGATGACAGCTGGCGCTGCAGCTCCTGCCAGTCGATGCTCTCGAGCCGGCAGCGCTCCGCAATCAGGATCGACTCGAGTTCGATGACGGCGCGCTCCAGCTCGTCATTGACGACCACATACTCAAACATACCGATGTGCCGAAACTCCCTCTTGGCGCTGGCAAGTCGCTTTGCGGTGGCATCCGCCGACTCGGTGCTGCGGCCCTGCAGGCGTGCCACCAGCGCATCCCACGAGGGCGGGGCGATGAACACCAGCGCGGCACGGTTGCCGAAGGCCTGCCTGACGCTGCGCGCTCCCTGGTAGTCGATCTCGAGCGCGATATCCGTCCCGGCCGCGAGCGCCGCCTCCACGGGGGCTATCGGGGTTCCATACCACAGGTCCTGGTGCACCCGGGCGTATTCGAGGAATTCGCCGGCCGCCACCATCTGCCGGAAGCGATCCACGCTGACGAAGTGATAATCGACGCCGTCTTGCTCACCCGGTCGCGGCCCGCGGGTGGTGCAGGAGACCGACTTGGCCAGCTCCGGCTGCCGCTCGAGCAGCCGGCTGATCACCGTGCCTTTGCCGACCCCTGAGGGGCCGGAGACGACAATCAGCACTCCGTTCCTGTCCACCGCATACCCTTTCCGTGTGAGAGACGGGGGGGCGGAGCTGTGATCGTTTGATCTTCGGACGCCGTCAACGGACGCCTAACGCGCACGTGAAGATCAAAGGCTCAAAGCTCTGACCCCGGCCGTTGCCCCCCAGATGTGTGGATGACTGCGTGCCCGGGCGTTCCCCCAAAGCGCGAGGGTGGCCTGCCCTGCCTACCTTCACTGCCACGCGTGTCGCTCAGCCCAGTACTAGATCACCGGCACGGGCATGTCACGCTCGCCGGTATCGGCTGCCTTCTGCCCTGCCAGCGCTGCCATCGCCGCCCTCAAGCACTCATCCTGGCCCAGCAGGCGGTCGGTCCCGTTCTCGAGATGGCCCGCGATATCCTCAACCGGGCCGTCTACGCTGTAGTGCTTTGCGACCTCGACCGGCATCTCGCCCTGTCCGGGCTTCTCCCAGACCAGTTCCTCACCGCACAGGTGGACGTAGCCGTCCGTCCCCCACAGGAAGAACCTCCACGGTGCGTGCGAGCCCTCGGGCGTCAAGTACGAGCAATCACCCATGAGCTTGGCGCCGTTAGACATCTGGTAGACGATCTGCGCGGAGTCCTGGAAGAACGGGGCCCAGTCGGCGCGGGCATTCCATGCTTCGGCGGCAATCACTTTCTCGAAGCTGAGCCCGCTGGCCCAGCCGATCATATCGGTTCCGTGGCCGAAGAGGTCGTTGATCGTCCCGCCGTGCTTGCCCTCCTCGAAGTACCAGTTCGGGCGCGAGCCGTAGGCCAGCGGATGCTGCCCCAGCACGATGGCGGTGCACAGCCGGCCGATGCCGCCGTCCTGCACGATCCGGGCCATGCTCTGGTAGCCCGCGCCGTAGCGCATCGTGTAGGCGATATGAACTGCCAGCCCGCCATCGTCGGCGAGCTGCTTGATCTGCTGCATCTGCTCTATCGTTGTGCAAAGCGGCTTGTCGGTGATCAGGTGCTTGCCGGCCTCGAGGGCCTTGATGGCGATCCCGCCGCGCTTGGTGTAGTAGTCGCAGATGCACAGCAGGTCGAAGTTGCCCTCGTCGATCAGCGCGTCGATACTCTCATGGGTCTGCTCGATGCCCGCCGCGCCCATGATGTCGCCGCGTACGGAATCATCGTCCTCGACTGCCCCCGTGATCTGCACATACGGCAGGCCCTGTGCCTCCTTGTAGAGGCTTGTCACGTGCCCGTGCCTGAACCCGGCAAACGCCATTCTGACCGACATCGGTGCGGTCCCCTTTCACGACAAAACGTCCGCAGACGCAAGAGCGCGCCGCCCCGGGCGGTCCGGCCCCCGGAGCGGTTCCATTGCCTGCGGCGCTGACAGCCCTAAGCATACCCCCGTCCGCGGGCATGGTCAAGAGCGCCGATGGTGCAGAGTGATATGCTGCTCCCCGGTCCCGCGCGCGGGTGGCTCGTGCCGGGACAAATGCGTGACCGCGGGGGCTCGCCGACGGCTGCCGGGCAGTGGTTGGCGCGACGGACGGAGGCCGGTCGGCGAGGCTCTGCACCACGCCTCGGCCTCCATAGGGGTGGACACCACAGTGCAGCTGTGATAGACTCTGTGGCGTAAAGTTCTACACGAGCACGTGTGTTGTCTATCTCATGTGGCGGCAATGCCGCCGCATTTGTGTTTCCTCGCACACGAAACCTCCGTAGCAGTCGCATGCCGCCATCGCAGTGGATGCCGCTCCTACGCAGCAAAGGACGCAACTCACCATGTTCGCTCACCGACTGACCGCCGCGCTTGCGGCGGCTGCCGCATTGCTGTTGCTGATTGCCGCACCCGTCGCTGCCACAGAACCCACGCCCGCGCCGGATGGAACCTCCACGAACTCGAAGCAGGTCATGCCGGTCACGCCGGACGTTGAGCCGCTCGACCAGCCGAGACCCGTGCCTCGCGTGGCACTCCGGCCCTCGCCCGCGGACGACTTCATTGGCGCGGCGCATCCGCCGACCCCGCCCGCAGCCGAGGACACCGTGCTCAGGCCGGCGCCGATCGAGGATGCCCCGCCGGTTGGCTCCGACTGGCAGGCTGAGACCGACCCCTTCCGCCGCTGCGCGATGAAGGCGCTCGCGGGCGAGTACGGGCCGCTCGAGGACTGGCAGCGCGATGCCTACATCTGGGGACTTCAGACCGGCGTCACATGTAGTGGTGTGGCGAAGGTTACCAGCTACGGGCCCTGGGAGCCGTGCGGCACCGTCGTCGCCAGCGGTGGCCGCGTGCATCTGCGCGGGTGCGCCGCGAACCCGGAGATCCCCTTTGGCACGATCATCTGGACGCCGTATGGTCTGCGCTATGTCATCGATCGCGGCGGCTGGGTGAAGGTCGGCTATGCCCGTGTGTTCGGCCGCTACAAGCGCGTGACAAACCATCGCGAAATCGCCAATATCGACTACTACACGATGCGTGAGTGGAAGACACTGCGCAACGCCCCGTTTGCCGTGGTCAAGCAGACGGGAGATCGCACGGTGTGGTGGATGCCCCACAACCGCCGAGGCGGGTAGAAGAGCGGGGACTGGCACCTCGGGGACTGGCACCCATCGCGCCGGCAGCTTGAGACAGGGACCCTTCCGTCTGCAACGCGATGGGTCCCTGTCCCCGATTCCGCCCGAGCATGCCTGAAATGGGGACAGCGACCTGTCGCGATCCGCGTGACCTACTTCAGGCTTTGAGGGCGTAGCGCGACAGGTAGCAGTCCCCGAGGAGCAGTCCCCGCCTACACCCTCCGCCCTACCTCGGCGCCGGAGGAGACTGCCGCCTGCACGTGACTCGGCTCGAACGCGTCGCCGACGACGTGCACCTCGATAGCGGCATCGACCAGGGCCTCGGCCAGGGCGGCATTCGGCTCGCGACCAATCGCGATCACGATGCTGCCGGCCTCGTACTGCCACTCGCCGTCGGGGCCCCGGGCAGTGATCGCCCCTCCCTGTGCCGCGACCACGCGGGTGCTCGTGTGTACCCGTACACCGAGATCATCGAGCGCCTCGAGCAGTGCCGTGTGGGCATGGGCCGGGACGCCCTGTGCCAGAGCATCTCCCTGCTGGAAGATGATGCACTCGTAGCCCTCCTCGGCCAGCAGGTGGGCCACATTGGTGCCGGTGACGTTGCCGCCGATGATCGCCACCGGCGATACGATACCCTCACGGCGACCCGCAAGCACCTCATCGGCGATGATGAACGGCCCGTGCCATTCGCCGCGAGTACGCACAATGTCGCGCTGGTGGGCGCCCGTGGCAAGGATGACGGCATCGAACTCACCGGAGGACGCCATTTCCGCGGTCACCTCGGTCTGCAGCCGGATGTCGACGCCGACCCGCTCGAGCTGCCGCTCCAGGTACTCGATCAGCTCCAGGATCGGCTCCTTGCCCGGCGCGGCGGCGGCAAGCACGAAGGCCCCGCCCAGCCGGTCCGCCTTCTCGCAGAGTGTGACGCGGTGGCCCCTGCGCGCGGCGGTCAGCGCCGCCTGCATCCCGGCCGGGCCACCCCCGACAACGAGGACTCGCCGTGGTGCATCGACTGCGGGGCCATCCGGCCAGTCGGGCCAGTCGACCTCCCGGCCGGTGGCGGGATTGGTGGCACACGAAACCATTCCGTTCGAGAAGGAGCGCTCCTGGCAGCCCTGGGAGCACAGAATGCAGGGGATGATGTCATCGGCGCGGTCCTCGGCCGCCTTCAGGGCATACTCCGGATCGGCCAGGACGGGGCGTCCGAGTGCGATGATGTCACATATCCCCTCGGCGATGGCCTCATCCGCCAATTGGGGGTGCACGATGCTGCCGACACCGATGACGGGCACACTCACGACTTGCCTGACCATCCGGGCGAAGGGGAGCAGGTGGCCGGGCGGGATGTAGTAGCTGGGTCCGGCCATCGCCGAACCAGTTGACACGTGAATAGTTCGGAATCCGTAATATTCCAGAATCGGCGCGACCTTCTGCATCTCCTCCGGATGCATTCCATCTTCATGGTAGTCCTCGGCGGAAACTCGACACCAGACGGGGAACTCCTCCCCGCATTGCTCGCGGATCGCGGCGAGGACCTCTTTGGCGAAATGCGTGCGGCGCTGCATGTCGCCGCCCCAGTAGTCATCGCGCCGGTTCCACAGGGGCGAGAGGAACGAATTGCCGAGGTATCCGTGGGCCAGATGGACCTCGGCGCCGTCGAAGCCTGCCTGCTGCACGCGGCGGGCGGCTGCTCCGAAGGCCTGAACAACCTCCCAGACCTGCTCGTCTGTCATCTCGATCGCAATGCGGTTGTCACGGCCTGCAATGCACTCCGATGCAGAAAGGCATTGCTGCCCGATCACATCCGGGTTGGCCTGCCTGCCGCCGTGCTGAAGCTGCATGGCGATGCGTCCGCCCGCCTCGTGGACGGCATCCGCGAGCGCCGTCAGCCCCGGGATGAAGTCATCCGACCACAGGCCGGGCATGGTCTCGGCGCACAGTCCGAGCGGATGGACGGCGGAGTGCTCGACGATGTTGAGCCCGATGCCGCCGCGCGCGCGTGAGACGTGGTAGGCGATCATGCGGTCAGTCACGCGGTGGTGGGTATCGGCGTAGCCGCTGCCCATCGGCGCCATCACGAGTCGGTTCGGAAGCCGCAGGGCGCCGATATCGATGGGCTGGAAGAGGTGCTCATAGGCCACGATCATCACCTCGTGTGGGATTGCACGGGGGATTGATGGTCACAGCCCGATTCTTCCGCCCGGCAGCCGGTATCCCTCCTGCGAATGACGGGCCGGGGCGGCTCAGCGGATTGCCCGCACCTCGGCGCACGTGTATAATATAGGGGCAGGGAAGCTGGACTCTCGGCGGCAACACGACAGCCGACGGCATGTCACCGTCGTCCCCACGGTTGTCCGCCACTGCCGCAAGAAGGGTGTGTTTTCGTGCAATACCGCGACTATGGGAAGACCGGAGAGCAGCTTTCGGCGCTGGGCTTCGGCGCCATGCGCCTGGGCGATGATGACGATTACTCGGTCGAGATCATCCGCAGGAGCTTCGACCTGGGTGTGAATTACATCGATACGGCCTCCGGCTACACCGCCGGCAGCGGGACGCCTTCGGAGACGGTTATCGGCCGTGCGATCAAGGGCTACGAGGGCAAGGTCAAGATAGCCACCAAGAACCCGAAGTACCGCAGCCCAGAGACGGCCGATACGTGGTGGGAGAACCTCGAGCAGTCGCTCACTCGCATGGATGTCACCCACATCGACTTCTACAAGGTGTGCCACTTCCTGGCGCTGGATGCCTTCGAGGACAATGTGCAGCCCAACATCTGGGACACGATCATGAAGGCCAAGGAACAGGGCATCTTCACCTACACGCTGTTCTCCTCCCATGATACGCCCGAGAACATCATCACGCTGTGCGAGACGGGGCTGTTTGACGGCATGCTGGTGCAGTACAACCTGCTGGACCGCAAGAACGAGCCGGCCATCGAGTACGCAGCCGAACTGGGGATGGGTGTCGAGATCATGGGGCCCGTCGGGGGTGGGCGGCTCGGCTTCGCCTCCGAGCGGCTCGAGGGCATGGTACCCGATGTTGCCTCGACGCCCGACCTGGCGCTACGCTTTGTGCTCAGCAACCCCAACGTCAGCCTGGCGCTGTCGGGGATGAGCACGATGGAGATGGTTGAGGAAAACTGCGCGACGGCCGCGAGGGAAGCGCCGCTGTCCGCGGAGGAGCGCTCGCGCGTGCTGCAGGCCGTCAGTGAGAACGAGCGCCTTGCTGAGCTCTACTGCACCGGCTGTGACTACTGCATGCCGTGTCCGCAGAATGTCGGCATCTCGCGGGCCTTCGCGGCGATGAACATGCACCGCGTGTGGGGCCTGACGGAGGTCGCCAAACACCGCTACGCGCGCCTGGGGCCGGATCATAGAGAGGGTCAGTTGCAGGCGGGCGCGTGCATCGAGTGCGGCATCTGCGAGGAGAAATGCCCGCAGAAGATACCGATCATCGAGCAGCTCAAGGAGACCCACAAGGCGCTGGGGGGCGGGTAGAGGGGAGCTGCGCCGACAGCACTGTCGGGGGGACGCGGCAGGTGTTGGTCAGGCGACGTCGGGGTCACAGCCCGAATCTTGAATTGCCCATGGCGAGAGTCGGAGGCTCACCGGGGTGCAGGCAATTCAAGATTCACG
>DPJP01000272.1:19023-31830 GCA_003542955.1 Armatimonadota bacterium | reverse complement strand
GAGAGGGGCTGGGGGTGAGGCAACGGACGGCGGGCATCTCACGCCCCCGCGAGGAAGGTGACCCATGGACAGATACCTCATCGCTCTCGGCATCGCCCTCTGTATCGGGCTGCCCACCACCTCGGCACTGGCTGAACTCAAGGTTCTCGACAAGCCGCTGTGGATACTCCCCGGCCAGCAGTTCCGCGTGTGCCTCGAGCAGCCCGCCGGCTCGGGCACGCTCGAGGTCACCGTCCCTGACACGCTGGAGATGTTCNNGACGCCATCCAGCGCTTCTACTTCCGCTCGCTGGAGCCCGGTGACGCGACACTGCAGTTCTCCGGGGCGGGCGGGCAGATGACGATGCAGCTGGAGGTGATCCCGTGGGCCGATGTCTACACTCCGCGCGAGTACGAGAAGGTAGCGCTGCCGCGGCTGTGGCCTGTTGGGGAGCCCGGCTATGCGGAACTCAAGACCAAGCGAACCCTCTACACCGACGCAGACCTCTCCGCTCTCCGAGCACGGGGAGCCGTCGCCGAGCGCGCGAAGCGCTGGGCCGAGACGGCAGACGAGGATATCTACAGTATCATCCCCGGGCCCTGCGTACCGCGCACATGCCTGATCGTGCTGGGCTCGGTCGAGGGCGGTGGCGTCGGCAAGGGCTGTCCGGTCTGCGGAACCGACATCTACAAGGGCCGTGACGGCTTCTACCCCTGGCAGTTCAGCCCTCAAGACAAGCCCTGGAAGGTCATCTGCCCCAACTGCAAGACACAGTTCCCCTCCAACGACTGGCATGAGGGCGACATGCACTCGGGCGAGTTCCCGGATGATGGCTACGGCTGCGAGCCGCTGACGCCAATCAAGGACCGTAACGGGCGGGCGTGGCGCTGGCCGTTCATCGCCTACTACCACCAGTGGGCTGCCTACATGAACGAGTTCACCCCCGGCATCTACGAGTGCGCGCTTGCATACGCAGGCACCGGCGACAAGCGTTATGCGCACAAGTGCGCCGTCGGCCTGTTCCGCTATGCCGAGGCCATGGTCGACATGTCGCTGAATCTGAATCACCGCAAGATCGTCAACCGTGACGGCGTCTACCAGTGGCCCGTGGGCGCGCCGGTCGAGAGCCGCTTCGGCAGACTGAGCGGCAGCTTCTCCTACATCCAGCCGAACTGGGATACCCCCAGGATGGAGAACTGCGCCCGCGCATGGGATATCATCTTCGACCAGCTTGATGATGACACCGAGCTGCTCGAGTTCTGTCGCACACAGCATCACCCGGAGATACAGACCATCGCCGACTTCAAGCGCTTCATCGAGGCCGGCATCATCCGCACACCCGTCCAGATGTGCCTGGACAACGCCGTCTCGCGGAACTACCCGCAGCAAGAGACGACGGCCGCGACCATGGCGCTGGCGCTCGCCACGCCCGGAACGATCGACATCGCCGACTATCTGCTCAACAAGAGCGGCGTCCGCTTCGCCGTCACCAACCAGTTCTACAAGGACGGCGCCGGACATGAGTCGCCCAGCTACAACGGCATCCAGATTCGCGACATGCCCCGGCTTTTCCAGACGCTCGAGGAGCTCAAGCAGCAGTTGCCGGAGTTGTACGTGCCGCCGCGCTTCGTCTCACCGATGCGTGACCCGAAGTTCCGCCGCCAGTATGACTTCCCGCTCGAGTTCAGCCTCATCGGGCGCACCTATGCCAACGTCGGCGACGCCGGCGGCGCCGGCACCCCGGACCCGATAGCCCCCTCGCAGGGCTTCCCGTGTAAGCTCGACAGCTTCATCGAGGCCTGGAGGCTCACCGGCGACCCGATCTTCGCCCAGGCGATGTATGGACCCGACGGCTCACTCGCCGCCGGCATCGACGACCCCGAACTGAGAGCAGCCGCGGAGAAGTACGGCGCCGAGCGCGGCTGGCAGGTCATCTACCCCAGCAACATCCTCGACGGCTACGGGCATGCCATCCTCAGATCAGGAGACGGCGCGGACCAGCGTGCGCTGTGGCTGCGCTATGCCCGCATGCCCCAGCACGCACACCCGGATATGCTCACATACGGCTACGACACCCACCGGCGTCACATGCTGCCCGACCTCGGCTACCCGGTCGGCTGGACCTACGCAAGCCACTGGGAGACCAACTGGGGCACGCACTACGGGACCAAGATCGTCGGAGTGAAAGCCTGGGATTTCGACAAGGGCGAGTTGACGACATTCGTCGGCAAGCCGCCCGTCCAGCTGGCGACGGCCGAGAGCACCGCAGGGAGCAACTACCGGCAGCGGTGCGTGGCACTGGTAGACATCTCATCGACGGAGTCATACGCCATCGCCGTCGAACGCGTCGAGGGCGGGCAGCAGCAGATATTCTCTTTCCACGGCCCCGACGGTCCGACAACCCTCGAGGGCATCTCCCCCGTCCCCTACGAGGGCACTGCGCTGGGCGAGGGCATCAAGCATGATGACCTCTCTGCCGCCACGGAGGACCCGGAACTCACGTCTCTGGTCCTGATGCGCGATCCGGCGCGAGCAACCGCGGACGGCGTGTGGAGCATCGACTACGCGCTCCGCAACCAGGCCGAGGGCATTCACCTGAAGATGACGGGCATCTACCCCGACGGCGGAGAGGTCGTGACCGCACAGGGGCAGGCGCCCGGCGGCAGGTCAAGCTATGACATCACGTGGGTGATCCAGAAGGCGACCGGCGAGGCGCCGTTGAGCAGGCAGTACGTCAACCTCCTGCAGCCCTATGTCGGCACACCGATTGTGCAAAGCGTGGAGCGTCTCGAGGTGGCCGGAGCCGACCCGGATGCGCGATTTGCGCCGCTGGCGTTCAGGGCCAGAATGGGCGAGTGCACCGATACCATCATCATCCAGCACACCGCCGGAGCCGAGCTGACTGTCGACGGCATCGTGTTCGATGGGGAGTTCGGCATATACCGCGAGCGCGCCGGGCAGTTCGAGATGGCCCACGTCACCCGCGGGACCAGGATGCTCAAGGACGGTGTCGGGGTCGAGCTGTCGCAAGCGCAGTACACCGGGGAGGTCATTGCCTGCGACTACCCGAACAGCACAATCACCATCGCCCCGGCGCCTGCGGACGTCTCGGCACTGATCGGGCGACATGTGCGCATCAGCAATGAGCACGGTAGTTCGGCTTCGTACCACATCCGAAGCGCCGAGATCATCGAGGGCGGATGCAGGCTTGGTTTCGATATCGATCCGCGCATCGGCGAGGGCTTTGTCACCGAGTGCTCCGATGCTGTGATGAAGAGCGCCACGGGCCTGCGGATGTCGGGCTTCCGCTACTATGACGGCAAGACACTCTCGAACGAGGACAACTCGAAGCTGTACACGCTCACGGCCGTGAACAGCTCGGTCAACTGCGGCGTACGGGCAGCTGAGGGTGTCGATGTAAGCGCCGCGGCGTTGCAGGCTGCCTTCTCAGACGCCGACGGAGACGGCCTGACCAGGTTCCTGATCTATGACTACGGCCCGGGCGATGCGGTGAGCATCGAGAGCTTCGCCACAGTGGCACGGCAGGGCCACCTGGTGACTGCCGGTGTAGGCGGAGGCGCCCAGGCGACGGTGACGGTTCAGAAGCAAGAGTGAAGGGAGCGCGGCCCGGCCGGCAAGACGCACACTCAAGCCTTCGCGATATGACAAGGAGCAGATCAACATGAGCGAGCAGTTGGCAATTCTCGGCGGGCCGCAGGCCTGCCCAACCGGCACGGTCAAGCCCTGGCCGCCAATCGACGACATCGACCGCGAGCTGGTCATGGCGTCACTCAACCAGACTACGCACACCTACGGCCCCAACAGCACGGCCTTCGAGCAGGAGTTCGCCGCCTGGAACGGCAACAGCCACTGCATCACCACCAACTCCGGCACCGCGGCGCTGCACATGTGCGTCGTCGCATGCGAGTGCGGACCCGGTGATGAGGTCATCGTCCCCGCCTACTCGTGGTCGTCCTCGGTGACCTGCGTGCTGCACCACAACGCCATCCCGGTCTTCGTCGACATCGACTGGGACACCATAAACATCGATGTCGACAAGATCGAGGCCGCCATCACCCCGCGCACGAAGGCGATCATCGTCGTGCAGATGGGCGGCTACGCGGCGAACATGGATGCCTTCATGGACATCTCCGCCCGCACCGGCGTGAGGATACTCGAAGACTACTCGCACTCGCATGCCAGCACATGGAAGGGCCGCAAGGTCGGCAGTATCGGGCACGTGGGGGCCGCCTCGATCATGTCCGGCAAGCCGCTCGCGACCGGTGAGGGCGGCATGATGAACACCGACGACCAGGACATCTACGAGCGGGCCGTCATGTTTGGTCACGGCGACCACCACAAGTTCGTCGAGAATCCCGAGTACAAACGCTTCTCGCCGCTGCCGTGGGGTGGCTACAAGTACCGCATGCACCAGATGACCTCCGCCATGGCACGCGTCCAGTTGCGCCACTACGACGAGTACCGCGCTCCGGGGGTCAAAGCCATGGAGCGCTTTTTCTCGCAGGTCTGCGCTGTGCCCGGCGTGGGCTGCAACTACGCGCTCAACGACCCTGATGTGACCGTCGGCGCCTCCTACTGGCAGATGCTGATTCTCGGTGACGAGATCATCGGCCGCGTGCCCAATGCCGTCATCGCCAGGGCGATCCAGGCCGAGGGCGCCAGTGCCTCCCCGGGCGGCTACTTCTGCCATCACCTGCACCCGTTCTGGAACGAGTGCGATGTCTACGGCGACGGCAAGCCGACGCGCATCGCCTTCTCGGGTCGCGATGTGCGCCAGGGCGTGGGCGATTGCCCCGTGGCGGAGAGCATCGTCACGCGCCTGATCCACGTCCCGCGCATGATCCAGTACGATGAGGCCTACATCGACCAGTTGGCCGCGGCATACCTGAAGGTGCTCACCAACCTCGACCAGCTCGAGGGCATGTCCAGCGACGATGTGCTAGAGCGCTCGACGACACTCGGGTAGCGGCGCAGGCCGGGGGAGCGGCGCATGGGTAGCGCAGAGCTGTTCGTCTGTTGGACGATGGATTGCGAGACTATCGGGGAGGAGTCCCCGGTGAGCGGCGGTCCCGCGACGTGGGAGCTGGCCGAACGCAGCATGCGCGGCTACGTCGAGGCGCTGGCCGCGCGGGGTCACAGGGCAACGCTGTTCTTGATCCCGCGCCTGGCAGAGGGGCTGCCGGAACTCGTGCGCGAGCTGGGGGCCGCCGGCGCCGACCTCGGGTTGCACATGCACCCGCAGACGACCGATCTCGGATACGATGGCCACCTCGGGCAGCTCCCCGCGCAGACTCAGCGCCTGCTGCTCGAGCAGGGCCGCGATCGCGTGGCGGCAGTCATCGGCCATGCGCCCACGAGCTACCGCTCGGGCTGCTTCTCCGCCACCTGGGAGACATTCCCGATCCTGCTTGATCTGGGCTTCACCCAGGGCAGCGTCACGCTGCCCGGACGCAACAACCCCGGTGTGGGCGCCGTGTGGGCCAACGATCTGCCCCTCGCCCACTGGCGGCAGGCCCGCGCCGGGCAGGCGTTCCTCGAGATGCCGACGGCCGCCGCGCTCGACCAGGTCGGGCCGCACCGCGAAGCTCCCTGCGACCCGAACCACCTCCGGCTCGAGCGCGCCGGCATCGAAAAGTGGGGCCCGGGACTGATCCGCGACTATCTGCGCTACCAGGTCGAACACGACTGGTGGCTCAAGTCAGTCGTCGTCATGACCCACGACACGCGCAACTATGACGACCCGACCGACGAGTACCGACGCAACCTCGAACTCATCGCCGACGCCATCGAGGCGGCCGCCGACGAGTTCGATCTGCAGCTCGTGCCGGCAACACTGGCCGAGGCGCGGGCGAGCGCCGTGCGCGAGGGGTAACGGATACCAGCGCCCGGGTGTCTACGCCCCGGCGCCTTACTGCTCACAGGAGGCGTATGATGTCTGAGGTCAAGCGCAACTACCCGGGATTGCCGCCGCTGGGCGGATGGTACACCGAAGAGGAGATCGACACCGTTGTCGCGTGCATGCGCGACTCGATGGATTGGCGCAAGGGCTTTGGCGGGCCGGAGATTGCGGAGTTCGAAGCCGCCTTCGCCGACTACTGCGGTGTCAAGCACGCCATCGCCGTCAACTCCTGCGGCACCGGCCTGGATATCTCGATGATGTGCCTGGACCTGGAGCCGGGCGATGAGGTCATCAGCCCGGCAATCACCTTCAAAGCCACCCACCAGGCCATCCTCGGCCAGGGCGGGAAGCTCGTCCTGTGCGAGATTGACCCGGCCACCATGAACCTTGACCCCGCCGACGTGGAGAAGCGCATGACAGACCGCACCCGCGCCATCCTCGCCGTCCACAACAACGGCCTGTCGGCTGACATGGACGCCCTGCAGGCCATTGTCGAGGCCCATCCGCACCCGAAGTATGGGCCGGCGAAGGTCATCGGCGACGCGGCGCGCGCTTGCGGCGCCGGCTACAAGGGCACCAGGGCCGGCAAGGCCGGCTGGATGAACATCTTCTCATTCCAGACCAGCAAGAACATGACCACCCTCGGCGAGGGCGGCATGATCACCACCGATGATGACGAAGTCGCCCGGCGCGCCAGGTCGATCCGCTCCTTTGGCGCAGGCGAGTTGCACTGGGGCACCAACTACCGCATGATCCGGCTGCAGGGCGCCATCGGGCTCGTGCAACTGCGCCGCCTCGACGAGATGAACGATCTCCGCCGCAACCGCGCCCACAGGATGTCCGAGTTGCTCTCAGGCATCGACGAACTCACGCTGCCGACCGAGCCCGAGGGCTACCATCACATCTACTACGGCTACACGCTGATGGTGCCGGAGGACTGGGCGACTGACAAGCGGCAGCAGCTCATGGACTGGCTGCAGAATGAGCGCGGTGTCGGCACCGTCGTCATGAACTGCCCGACGTACAAGCAGGATAAGCTCATCGCGAGCCTCGGCTTCGACCCGACGGACACTCCCGTCAGCGAACTCACCGGCGAGCGGCTCTTCTGCTTGAGCCTGCACCCGCTGATGACCGATGACGACCTGGAGTACATCACCGCCTCGATGCGCGAAGGCATCGCCGTTGTGAAGGGATGAATGGCCCCGTCGCGTTCGCACACCGCATGGACAGCGATGCCAGGAGGAGCCCATTGTGAGAGCCCTTCTTCTGCTGCAGTATCCCGGGTCTGCATGTCGAGGATTGCTCGTGGCCGCCATGGCTGCCATGGTTGCCGCGCACGCAATGGCCGCGGACGGGGGCGCGTCGGAGCCCACCCGCAACGCGATCTTCAACGGCGACTTCATCGACGGGCGGGCCGGCTGGACCATCGGCGGCCCGGCCGACCTGGTGGTGAAGGCGTCCCACAAGATGATCGAGCACCGCTCCGACTCCGAGTTGCTCGTGAGCTACGAGGGGCTCGAGAAGAGCCTTACGATCTTCAGTCCGCATGCCATCGGCGTGACGCCCGGCAGGAGCTACACGCTGTCACTCACGGCCGGAGGCACGGGCAGCATTGCCTTCGGCGTTTACGAATACGCTGACAGAGACAAGAACACAATCTTCCCAATCTCCGAGACGATCACCCTCACCCCCGAGCTGCAGACCTACACATTCACCTATGAGGCCTCCGACCAGGCGGTGACGATCCGCCCCCGGCTCATCATCTACGGGAAGGAAGACGGCGCCACCGGCGACTTCGCCGTCAGGCTCACCAACTTCAGCCTGCCGATGTCGCAGTCTGAGTTCGCTGAGACGACGCAGTGGCCGGAATGGGCGGTATCCGGCGAACTCAGCGCCTACAAGGGCTTGACCGATGAGGAGGTCCGGCGCATCCGGGAGGCCGTTGAGGTCACGGGCGTCCTGGCTCCGTACGAGCCGATCCGGCGCGATGGCCCGAACGAGTTCGCACTGACGACTTCCCGCTTCCGCTTCACCCGATCTGTGTTCCCCGACAGCATCTCGGTCCTCGACAGGCCAATCCTGACGGGGAAGATGCGCTTTGACCTCCGTACGGCCGACGGGCAATCGATCTCCTCGACGCGAGCCCGGCCCCAGTTGACTGCCGACGATCGGCAGCTACTCGCCCACCAGACCATCGATGGCGATGGCTGGCAGCTCGATCTCGATGGTACCCTCGCCTATGACGCGCTGATGATCTTCGACGTGAAGCTGCGTGCCGAAAAGCCGGTGACCATCTCCAGTGCATCGCTCACAATACCCTTCTCAGGCGATGTCGCCAGGTACATCCGCTATAACAAGGAGTTCGGCGATCGCGAGTTCCGCTTCGGCGAGGGCCCCATCCCTGCAGCGGGGGAGACCGTCGAGGTTCGGCACACCGTCGGCCGGGCGAAAAACAAGAATGACTGGAGCCCCTTAGCACCCTCGCCCGCGCTTGGTACGCTCTGGGAGTGGAACCGCGGGACCCCCACGTACTTCTGGATCGGCGATGAAGAGAAGGGCCTCGGGTGGATCACCGAGAGCGACCAGGGATGGAGTTGCGCCGAGGGCGATGTGACGCTCGCACTCGAGCGCACCGGCGAAGGTGTGCGCGTACGGCTGAACTTCATCACGCAGCCGACGGTGGTGAAGGATACGTGGACGCTGCGGTTCATGATCCAGGCGATGCCGCCGAAGCCTGTTCGGGCCGATTGGTTCAAGATGCGCTTCAACCGTTTCTGGAACTGGCTCCCCGGCGACGCGGCCCTCATCGAGCGGGTCGAAGCCATGGTGGACCAACCGGCTCCGGTTCTGACTGAGGACCCTGCGCCCGCCCTCCGCTACGCACAGGTCGGCCGCGGCACTGCAGACCTCCGCCCGCCATGGGAGAGCCTCAGGCAACGGGGGCTGAAGGACATCGGCTTCCTCTGGTGGGACGTCTGGAGCGTCGGGTGCGGCTCGCCGCAGGTCGCCAGGCCCGATGTCATGAGGGCCTATCTGCGCGTGGGGTCATACCTGGGCCACATGGCGCTGCCGTACTTCGCGCCCACGCACCTGGCTATCGGCGACCTCAACGGCTACTACTACGCAGCGAAGACCGACGCCTGGTCGAAGGTACCTCAGGCCGGCAACACCTCCTACTATGTCAAGATCTGCCCCAACTCGTTCGCATCCGAGTACCAGGCATACGAGATCGGCCGCCTCATCGACGAGTACGATATCGAGGGCGTCTACTTCGATAACACCCACCCGTCACGGTGCTCCAACCTCACTCACGGGTGTGGTTGGGGCGACGAAAACGGCATCACGCACCCGAGCACTCCGTTCCTGGGCATGCGCAGGCTCTTTGAGATGGTCCGCAACCAGTTTCTCAAGCGCGGCAAGACACCGTTCATCATGAAGCACGCAGGCGCGTTCCCCGGCGCGGTATCGTTCACCGACGCCCAGCTCGACGGGGAGGGTACCTACGGCTACGACCATACCGAGATGTTCACCCCGGCGGAGTTCCGGGCTACCTATATCGGCCCGAATCAGTTCGGCATCGTCGAGGTCTACCTGCCCCAGCTCGGCACTGGTACTGACACCAGCGAGGTCTCCTCGGCCCAGCAGATCACTATCGGCTCGCGGCGGCTGATGGCCCTCGCGTTGATCCATGGCACCCCCGTCTACTGCGGCAACATCAACTACGGCTATATGGCCGCGGCATGGGGCGTTCTGGATGAGTTGCACGGCCCGACCGTCGACTTCATCCCGTACTGGGACTGGCCGGTCAACGAGACCCTCAACCCCCGCGGCATCTATGCCACGCTCTATCACCAACCGGAGCAGTCGGTGCTGGTGGTCGCAAATCTGTCCGCAAGCGATGCGACGGTCAAGATCCCCCGGGGGGAGCTGGAGAAGCTAATCCCGGGCCTGCACAGCGCCGAGGACCACATGGACCGCTGGCCGGTCGACCTGGACGACAAGAGCCTGCGGATCAAGGTACAGGACAAAAACTTCAGGCTGATCTCATTGCAGTGAAACCGTGAGCCACTGCGCCGGAGTGCGCGACGCAGNNACAGCAGGAGCGATTTTATGAAACCGACGCTGACACAGACGAACCGCACGCAGTTGTTCTTCACCTACTTCATGGATTGTCAGACGCCCGGCAAGCCCGGCGGCGGCAGAGACCAGACATGGGAGATCGCCGAGACGGCCGTCCGCGGCATCGTCGATCTATTCGAGGAAGAGGGCCTCATCCACGGCCTGGGGCTGTGCTCGGAGCCCGAGGTTGCCGCGCGTCAGCCCGACCTGTTCAACGAGATGCTCGGGCGCGGCACGTGGCAGGCCGTCCACTTCCAGGTCCGCGGCTACCGTCCGCCCGGTGCGGCGCAGGACTACGACTGGGAGCGGCCGCTCTCATTCTACGAGTACGAAGAGCAGCGTGAGGTGCTCGCAATCGCGAAGGACCACTGGGAGCAGGCCCTGGGGCGAGAGGCGCTCGACTACGGCGCCTGCTGCCACATGGGCAATGACTGGACCTTCCCGATCCTCGATGAGCTTGGCTACCGGCAGTGTTATGTCTCCGCCCCCGGACGCTATAACCCCGACCCGAAGGTCGGGCATTTCTGGTGGGGGGCATACGCGTTCTCGCATCACGCAAGCAGCAAGTGTCGCCTCGTGCCCGGCGACCTCGAGCTTTACGAGATGACCGTCACGCGCACNNCGCACACTCAACCCCGAGCAGGTCCGTCCGGGTGTCTGGATGCCGACCGACTACCGCCCTGAGTTGGAGTGCGACTATGATGCCACCATGGCCATTGCCGAGGCCTGGGTCGACGATATGATCCGCCGCGGCCACCCTGTGCTCTACCTGTTCGCCGCCACACACAACACCTGGGATGTCGGCGACAAGAGCCACCCACGACGGAAGGCGCTGGAGACTACCATCCTGGTGAGCCGTGACCTGGCGAGCAAGCTCGATCTCGAGTTGGTACCCGCGAGCATGGCCGACATCCACCGGGAGGCGGATCGCCTCAATGCCTTCTGATATCGCCGCCGCTCACGGCCCGTGGAGACTGCATTGAGCACCGAGCTGGTGTCTGTCGGCGTCTTGACGCTCAACGGGTGGGACCTGCTCCTGATCGTCGTTGTGTCGATCCAGTCCACCGCGCTTGCGTACATGGGCCATCCGCGCTGGAAGGCCTTCCTGCTCACACTGCCTGTGCCGTTCACGCTTGCCACGCTCTCCGTCGGGCAGCCTGTTGGGCCGACCAATGTAATCGGGCTGGTGCTGCTGATGGGCTACACCTACGGCGTGTACCTTCTGCACGCCCGGTGGCGGCTCCCGATTGTGCTGAGCATCGCCCTGTGCGCGGCCGGCTACTGCGGAGCGGCCACAGCGCTGGCGGCCCGCCTCCCGACCTCTGAGATAGCGTTCTGGGCGTCGGTGGTCGGCGTGTTCGCCCTTGGTGTACTGCTCTACCGCCTGATGCCATGGCGGGCCGAACCCGAGCACCGCAGCCCGCTGCCGCCGTGCATCAAGGCTCCCATGATCGCCGCGGTGATCCTGTTCCTGGTCATCATCAAGCAGCAGTTGCAGGGCTTCATGACTGTCTTCCCGATGGTCAGTCTCGTGGCCTCATACGAGGGCCGTCGCTGCCTGTGGACGCTCGCGCGCCAGATCCCCGTTCTGATGATGACCACGCTGCCGATGATGGCCACCATCCATCTGCTCGGCCCCGCCGTCGGCATGGGCTGGTCGCTTGCCGGCGGCTGGGTCGTGTTCCTTGCTGTCCTGATCCCCTTCACGCGGCGCCAGTGGGCCGTCGACGGCGTGGGCCTGTCGGCTACGGAAGGAAGTGGCGAAGCGGCCCCTGACTCCGCGCAGGTCCGCGACCCACACGCGGCGAACCCCCCGATCACTCGGACCGGATAAGGAGGCTCGGACATGGTGCGATGCGTTCAGGGAGTACTGACCGCGGGCGGGCTGCTCTCCAGTGCCCTGGCGCTGAGAGCGAAGGCGTCCCCATTGCCCGCCATCCTTGTACTGATGCTGATTGGAGTGAGTTGCGCGATGGCTGAGACAAGACAGGGCCCGGACTGGGTCCTCGAAAACGAGCAGGCACAGTGGCAGGCACGTGACTCGCAGGGCGAGTTCGTCTATCAGGACCAGATGTGGATTCTCGGCGGATGGTACGCCTCCGACGCGCCCAACCCCCGCGATGTGTGGAAGTCCGCCGACGGCATCAACTGGACGTGCACGGTCGCGGAGGCCCCCTGGGTGCACAGTGACCTGTCGGTGGCACTTCCCTATGATGGCCGGATGTGGTTCATGGGCGGTCGCAAGCTCCCCGGCAAGGAGAACAGCAACAAGGTCTGGTCCTCCGTGGATGGCGCCGAGTGGATGCTCGTGAGCGAGGCCGCCGGCTGGTGCCCGCGCGTCGGGGCATCGTTCGCCGTCTTCAAGGACAGAATGTGGGTCTTCGGCGGCACCGAGAACTTCTATGAAGACACCGACGAGACGCTCAAGAACGATGTCTGGTCATCCACCGACGGCAAGGAGTGGAAGCTCGAACTCGAGCACGCCCCCTGGGCCAAACGCACCCACGCACAGGGCATCGTCTTCAAAGACAAGCTCTGGATCATGGGCGGCGGTCGCTGGAACCCCGAGAACGTGCCGATGAATGATGTCTGGTGCACCGAGGATGGTGTCAACTGGACGCAGGTGACCGAGGCGGCGCCGTGGGACCCCAGGATATGGTTCTCCGCGGTCGTCTACAGGGACCGTCTGTGGATCATGGGCGGATGGTCGCGCGTGCACGGCAACTTCGGTGATGTCTGGTACACCGAGGACGGCAAGGAGTGGACCGAGTTCAAGTCTGAGCGCATCT
>DPJP01000272.1:18836-18997 GCA_003542955.1 Armatimonadota bacterium | reverse complement strand
AGCTTTCCGCGGTGGTCTTCGAGGATAAGATATGGGTGTACGGCGGCTACGCCGAGAAGCTCAACAGCGAGGTATGGAGCCTCTACATCCCTCAGCGCTTCTTCGCGAACGAGTAGCGCCGTCCTCGGCTACTACCACCTCGTGTGACTTCGCACGGCAGG
>DPJP01000272.1:0-18760 GCA_003542955.1 Armatimonadota bacterium | reverse complement strand
CCGCTGCATACCGGCCACCGCCGTTGTCTCTCCTCTGTGCCCCATCGTCCGACCGCAGGTGTCTGAGACCATAGTGTCGAAGACCCGAGTGTGCCACCCCTGACCCGAAAGGTCCCGAAGATGGCATCTGGATGGCAACTCCGCGCGTATGTATGCTTACTGCTCATCGTGTCGGTCTGCCATGTGTTTGCCGATGCGGTCAGCACGACAGATGGCCTCAGCGCTCAGGCGGACGGTGCGGCCCTGTCCGGCCTCACCCTTGACGGCGCCACGCTCCCGGGTGTTCGCGCTGAAGCTCTGGTACTCGACCCACGGACCGGCCAGCCCGCGGAGGGCANNATCGCGGCGGAGTGGTCCACCGGGAACGGCTGCCTGCGGCTCGAAGGCAGCGTGAAGGCGCCGGGCGAGCAGGACTGCATAGCCGACCTGGTGATCCGCATCCACGGCGCAGCTGTGCCGCTGAGCAGTATCGCGGATGACCCGCTGCTGCTGCCGACGAAGCTGCTCTCGAAGCTCCCGATCGCCCCGCTGCGCATCGGCGATAGCGATGAGTTGGCCCTGGCCGTGCCCCCGGACCGCCTCGCGATCTTCCGCTTCGAGCAGGGCGATGGCGCCGTCACTCTTCGCTATCCGCTCGGCTTCACACGCGATGCGAAGCCCGAGTTGCGGATGCAGGCGCCCTTCTCCTGCGTGCTCTACCGCACCGACCCACAGTGGCACTTCCGCTCCGCGCTCAAGCGCTACTACGAGCTGTTCCCCGAGCCCTTTGAACCGTTCATCCGCCAGGCGGGCGGCTGGTTCTTCGCCGCGCCGACGACCGATCTGCCTAACCCGCAGCACTTCCTCTACCACGAGGGCGGCCCGGCCGGCTGGGAGGCCGATGACGAGCGCGGCCTGCAGACATACCCGTACCGCGAGTCGTCCTCGGCCACCGTCCATCTCTCAGGTGACAAGCAGCCCGCCTCGAAGGCTGAGGCGCTGGAGCGCTTTGCCGAACTCGAAAACCAGATTGTCCCGACAGGCTGGGAGCCGCAGGCCTCGAGCGGCATCGCTACCGAGATCAGTCGCTCGGGTGAGCGGTCACTGTTGGCCGACAACAGCGCCGGTCCCAGTTGGGCCGGCGCGCGGCAGGCCGTGCTCTTCGGCGAGCCGGTGAAGAAGCCCATCATCGTCAGTGGATGGAGCAAGGCGGAGAACGTATCAGGCGCGCGCGATAACGACTACTCGATCTACGTCGATGTCTGCTATGCCTCCGGCGGCTACAAGTTCGGCCAGTGCGCGACCTTCAGCCCTGGTACCCANNGGTCGCGGAACTGAGAGTCTACTGTATCCTGCGTGGCCGCACCGGGAAGGCATGGTTTGACGATGTCCACATCGGCCCGGCCGATGAGCCGCAGGTCAACTGGATTCAGAACCCGGGCTTCGAGCAGAACCAGCAGCGCACCGACCTCCAGCACATCCGCGACAATGTCTGCATCGACACGAATGATGAGTGGATATTCCGCATCACCGACAACGTCTCCGCCGACGTGCCGCCCACCACGCCGATGAACCTGCTGCGCTTCACCCTCAACGTTGACCCGGATATCCCCGACACCGAGGCCAGGCCCAATGTTGCCGGGCGGCAGTTCGATGCCTACGACCGCATCTTCCGCGACTTCCCGAGCGTCGATGGCGCCTATATCGACTCGGTCTCCGCGTGGTGCTACGGGGTACTCAACACCCGCCGCGAGCACTGGCCGGCCAACGATGCGCCCTTCACCTACGACCCGCAGACCTTCCGCGTCGTCGTCGCCGGGCGCTTCGGGATGACCGACCTGCTCGGCGCGCTCCAGGAGCGCTACCATCCGCTCGGCAAGCCGATCTTCACCAACATCCATGTCAACCTGGAGGCCTTCCCGCTCTACCTGGTCTCCGACGTCCCGGGCATCGAGAGCAGCCTGTTCAATGATCAGGACTCGATGTTCTTCTACCGCGCCAGTTCGCACAAGAAGCCGCTCTTGCTGCTCAATTTCATGAACCTCCACGGGCTGGACAAGCGTGATGTCGCCGAGCGCTATCATCTCAACGCCGCGCAGTGGGGCGAGCTGCCCTCGACCGGCCGCTTCGTCCAGGACGCCTACCGGCTGTATGGTGATGTCACCCACGCCTGGATGCCCGCCATCGTCGAGCTGGCCGAGGCGGGCTGGGAGCCGATCCCCTACACGAGTGGGGCACAGGCCGAGCGGTTCGTGGGTGAGGACGCAACATATCTGACTGTGCGGGCCCCGAAAGAGCCGACAGAGCAGCTGTTGAACGTGGATATGCTCCCTGTTATGAGAACGTTCGGGGCGGCGCCTGCAATCATGGATGCCGTGCGGCTGTGTGAGTTGCCGCTGGAGCACGGTGAGAACGGCTTGAGCATCCCGCTGACCCACGGCGCCGGACGAGTGAGCATCATCCGCATCAGCACCCGCGATTCCGCGCTGGACTGGCTGTGGGGCCGTGCTGGTCGGCATGCGCTCAACGCCGGGCGGGTGAAGGGCAAGCAGAGCGAAACGCCGGAGATCAGAGCCGCGCGGGAAGCGCTCTCCGAGCCGCTTGCGCCGTCGAGCAGCGCGGATCTGCCCGTTCAGCTCCATGCCTGCCGCACAGCCCTTGGGGCCGCCCTGGTGGCACTACCGGAGGCAGGCGATGATGTGTTCGAGCTCAGCCGCCGTCGCGAGCTCGAGCAGGCGATACATGCGCTGACTGCACTCGTGGCAGTGCACGGACATCTCCGCGTCGAGGCTTCCGGGCCGCGTATTGTCTTCCCCGGCGACGAGATCGATACCCAGTTCCGCCTGAGCCACGCCGGTGGTCTGGATGCGGTAGTGAGATCCGTCAGTCTCACGCCGGGCTTGGACCTGGTGCCGGACTGGGTTCCCGCGCCGGCGCCCCCCGCAGCCGCGACGCCCGGCGCCCTGCGGGCGAACGCCCCCGGCGCCTACCGCCTCAGCGCGATCGTCGAGTTGCGCGCGGGCGGTCACGGGCCCTGGCTGCTCGAGCACTCCGAGGATATCTACGCGCGTCCACCGGTGACGCTGAGACTGCAGACCGACACCGACGCGGCGGATGAGCGTATCTACACGGTCGCCGCTGAGCGCGATCCACGTATTGAGCACCTGGTGCTGGAGGCACGTCTCGATCCCGACGGCGCCGTGCAGCCCTCACGCGCGGAGCTTGCCGTGGACCTCACGGAGGGCGTATTTCGCGTCCCCCGGATGGTGGACGGCGCGCAACGCACACTGACCATTCTTGCGACCGACGGCGCGGGCACCGAGTACGCCCGCGCGGAGACCACCTTCTGGGACGAGCCGCCCTTGCCCACAGGCGACGTCGCGCTGGCATCGGCGGGGGCGAAGGTCTCGGCCGACTCGAGCTACTCCGGCTATTCACCGGAGACACTCATCGATGGAGTGAAAGACACGGTGGGGCTGCACTGGACGAAGGCGGCATGGGCCTCGACTGACAGCGGCGGCCCGCACCGGGTGCAGATCGACTTCCCCGAGGCCCGCTCGATTGGGCAGGTCGTCATCTACTGGTCGCTCGATGCCTCCCGCCTGCACACATCCCGCGACTACACAGTCACCGCCCTGACTGACGCCGGCCCGGTTGAGCTTGCCCGTGTCAGCGGCCAGGAGCCGTGCTCGGCGAGCATCCACCGCTTTGACGCCATATCGGCACACGGCATCCGCATCGAGCAGGCGGCCCGCGGCGGCCCGGAGCACCGCCCCGGCATCATGTGGATTCGCGAGGTCTGTGCAGTGGAGTAGGCCCCGTGGATGTAGCGAAGCGAGCATCAGAGCGACACGGGCCGTTTGAGTTTGAGTGGGCCGGGGTAGACTGCATCAGGTGCATTACGGCACCTATCTTGCGCTCGTAGACGCGCACACGCCCCACGACGGATCAGAGGTGCCTACCGGGCCGTCTCCGGAGCAGGTTCCCGAGACACCGCCGAGCGTGGAGAGGAGTTCCTCGCTCATGCAGCGTTGGGCCGGCGTCTGTGGGGCGGTCTGTCTGTGTCTCTTCGTCGGATGTAGCGCCATCGTCGTCGGGCAGCCCTCTCCGGTCGCGCCATTGATCGTCTGGCAGGCCCCCGGGCCCATTCCGGTTCTCGAGTTCCAGACGCCCCCTCGGCCCGCCAAGGGCGCCGCGGTGGATGATCCGGTCTACGGTACGCAGATTGTGTGCGTCACCGCCCGCGATACCGACAGCTACGCATCTCCTGCCATCATGAACGAGTACGCGCGTGCAGACCCGGAGAACGCCGACGGCACGCTCGCGCTACTCCGGGGGACAGAAGGCGACTGGCACCTGTACGAAGTCGGTTCCCTGCAACACCTGGGAGTTGTCGACTTTCGCGGCCACCCGGATCCCGAGCCGCGCTGGCACGAGACCGACCCCAACGTAGTAACCTTCGTCGAGGGCGCAGCTCTCTGGGACTGCAACGTCCGCACCGGCGCCGTGACACTCGTTCGCGACTTCTCGGCCGAAGCGCCCGGGTGTTTCTTCGCCCGCACCCGCTTCGAGGGTGAACCATCGCGAGACGGCCGCTACTTCTGCCTGCGGCTGGAGGACGAGAACTACAACCTGCTGCAGATCATCTGCTATGATAGGGAGACCGACACCATCGAGGGGCGGCTGGGCGAGGTCAACGGCGACTGGGACTGGGTGAGCATGGACCTGAGCGGCACCCACTGCATTCTCGGCTCCGGTGACACGACCGATGCGGTGTCCTGCTACCGCGATTTCAGCCATCAGCTGCAGTTGCCGCACGGGATCGGGCATGCCGACGTAGCCCTCGACGCGGACGGGCGGGATGTCCTCGTCTACCAGAACGCCGCCACCGACTTCATCGCGATGGTGGACCTTGAGACCGGCGTGGAGACCAACCTGCTGCCCATTCCCTTCGCGGACAATACAGACATTGGGCTGCACTTCTCAGGCAACTGCGTTTCGAGGCCTGGCTGGGTCCTCGTCTCCACCTACGGCGGACAGCTTTCAGCCAAGTCGTGGATGGACCAGTGCCTCTTCGTGCTGCAGTTGCGCGCAGACCCCATCGTCTGGCGCGTGGCGCAGACCTTCTGCCTGCAGGACCCCGACCTCGATCCGGACTACTTCGGCGAAGCGTTCGCGGCCATCAACGGCGCCGCAACGCGGGTATGGTGGGGTGCGAACTGGAATGCACGTGGTGCGAACAACACACGCTACGAGACCTACTACGCGAAGCTCCCGCCCGACTGGGAGCCACGGGTGCTCGCCGCGGTGGGTCAGTGACTGGTGCGCCGTCTGCCGGACCGCTGAATGAGTTCGACGATCGATCCGTGTAGCCGACGTCGCCGATGGCGACCCCTGGAGGCGTAGGCCATGTGGCAACCGGTTCGCCGCACATGCTGCGCTGTGCTCGCCGCTCTCTGTCTGCTCCCCTCCGTCACTCACGCGCAGGGCCTCAGCCCTGCCGCTCAGGCCGCGCAGTCGGGCCTGCCGCGTCTCACGGAGTTCATCCTGCGTCCCGGCGACCAACCCTACGTCTACCAGTACAAGGCGCCTGCGGACGGACAACAGCGCCTGGTCGCGGCCTGGGGTACCGTGGTTGATATCGCCCTCGTTGTCACCGGAAGCGGGAACGAGCCCATCCTCGGCCAGGGCAATCCGGCCACAGTGCGGTTCACGGCCACCAGGGGCACGGTCTGCACCGTCACAATACGCCCCGCAGGTGCCCTCCCCGTGGCCTCCGTGGGAGAGCTCTACGGGGGGCTCGACACGGCCGCCCCCACGCAGCCCGCAGCGGCACAGGTCCAGACGCCTCCAGCGCTCCCGGCTCTGAACGAGGACTTCGAGGTCGGGGCTGCTGACCGCTGGCTGCTGGTGGGTGAGGCCGCCATCGGCCCAACGGGGGCGGGGCAGGCTCTCACGGCCAGAGGCATGGCCTTCGGCGTGCCCAAGCTGGGCGACCTGACCGATGCCAGAGTCGATCTCCGCTATCGACACGGCACCGGGATGGGTGACATCGCGCTGCGCGTGAAGGGTCTCACGCCCCCGGAGCATCTCTACCATGTCATGATCGCTACCGAGGGCCTGGCGGTGATCCGCGAGGCCCAGCAGAAGCCACAGGAGTTGGGGCGCGCGCTCTACCCGCTCCGGTCTGGGAGTTGGCATGACATCGGCATCCTGCTCCAGGGCGGGCGCATAGTGGTCGAGGTTGACGGCACGCAGGTGATCGATGTAACCGACACCACACCACTGCCGGCCGGCTATATCGGATTCGGGAGCCTCGCCGGCGAGGGCTTTGCCTACGATGACATCGTCTTCAGCCTTCCCGCGACGCCCGGGCGTCAGGTCGAGCCGCCAGTCACGACCCCACCGGGTGCACAGACCGGCGCGGTTCTGGGCGGCAGTCTGTCGCTGCTCGAGGTTCCCGCCGCGCAGGCCCTGCAGAAGTGTGGCATCGGCAGCCTCGAGGCGCTCGCCCCACGCGTGAACACTCCCGCCGGGCTTGCCGCGCTCAGCGCGCAATCGGGCGTCTCAGCCGAACACCTGCTGTTTCTTGCCCAGGCCGCGGAGCTTGCCGGCGTCACCGGCGCGGAGGGCTTACAGAGCCGCCAGATCGCCGCGCTCCTGCGCATGGACATCTCGCGGCCGGACCAACTGCTCGCGCAGCGGGCAAACTCCGCTCAGTTCCGCGAGTCACTGCACGGAGCTCTTGCGCAACTCGATAACAAGGCGCCCTCGGACCGGCAGGTAGCCGAGTGGATGCAGGCTTCTGCATCGCGACCGAGCGCGCTTGATCTGCGCTCGGTCATCACAAGCCGCGTACCCGACATGAGTCTTCTCCCGGCACAGAAGCTGTGGCTCGGCGATGGAGGCCCGGGCGCCGCCGACACCATGCCGCCACCCGCGGACGGCTCCGGCGGCCTGCAGACCTACACCGTCATCGCGACACTGCTGCCTCCCCCCGTCACCATCCCGCCCGGGCAGGAGTACGTCCACGAGTTCGATGCGCACGAGAACGGTCTGTACAGGATCGACTACTCGCTGGTGAGACCCGGCGGCGAGGCCACGTTCGCGTGGAGTATCGACAGGCCCATCGAGGAGCCGCAGACGATCGGCGGTGGTGCGAAGACCGGCAGTCTGACGCCGGGCACGGTCTTCACCCCCGGACTGCTCACGATCTCCGGCGGTATCGTCGGCTACCAGATCAAGGGCTGGACGCCGCTCATCCAGGGCGGCGCGCACCTGCACACTGACGTCCCGAACGCGCGCGGCCACCTGGCCTACTTCTGGGTCAAAGCCTCCGACATCGGCTGGAACCGCAAGCTTCGCCTGCGGCTGACCCCGGCAACCAATGTCGAGACACTGGCCAAAGGCGATGCGACAGGCATCGAGCAGGGCGCGGCCAATGATCAGAAGGTTGCGAGCAACCCAACGGTCACGGGTAAGCTCTCGGTCTCCTACATGCCTCCGGATGACATCTTCTTCGGCGGCCGCTCGCAGGTGGACTTCTGCACTGTGCGACATCCTGACCTGTCGCCGCTCAACGTGCTCAGAACACCGCGGCTGCAGCGCTTGCCCTCCGGGCAGAACCCGTGGGGGATGACCGTCAGATTCCAGCCGGACCCCAACACCTGGGCTCCATATATGGTCGACCCGATAACCGGCGGGCAGACCCTCCACAACGTTGGCCAGTACTACGGCGGCCAGCTCGTCTGTAACGACCAGCCGGTCGCCGGGGCCTGGCAGGATGACAAGGGTATCAAGACCTTCTCGGCTCCCAATCCCCAACCCGTCGTCTACTACGTTCTTGTCGGACCGTGGGCGGACACCCAGAGCTTCCAGCGGCTCACCACCACCGGTGACGTTCTCGGCAGCTTCAAGCCGGGCGACCCCGTCGCCCCATCGACATTGCGCGCAATCGAAGTCAAGCTCGACCTGCAGGGCGGTGGGGAGGTGCCGGCCGGCGCACTGGTCGCCGAACTGGTCGAGATCGGGACCAGTTGCCAGGCGGAGGAGGACGCGTGGGATCAGGACAACGATGAAGGTCTGGGCGACTTCCAGATGGACCTGACGGCGGTACTGAGCGTTCTTGAGACTGATGCCGAGAACCGCCTGCTCGGCCTCGGCGGCAAACCCCTGGGCGCTGCCGCACGCTACCCCGTCAGCAACCACCACTTCCAGATCGCGCCGGTAGGCAGTGCCCTTCTCTGCTTCCCACGCGCCCCGATCGGCTGGTGGCCGATGGATATGCTCCAGCAGTACGACCAACTTCAGTTCGGCGGCAGACTCTGGGAGGACGACGACTACAACAACTGGTCGGTACTCACCCAGATCAAGGACGTCGTGTTCAAGATGCTCGAGACGGTGTGGGCGATGTGGAAGGGCGATGCCGGGGGCTTCCTCAACGGCATGAAGGGCTACGTCGAGGCGATCGCCAACATCGCTCCGCTTAACGAGGAGGACGAGCTGATCGGATTCGCTTGCGTGGGTACCACCCGGCACGGCTCCGACTGGGGCTTCATCGCTGAGGACAGTCCGAAGGGGTCCTCGCCGGATGAGATGGAATTCGCCGCTGTGGGCCCCAATCGCTCGGAAGCTCTCGACTGTCACGAGCAGATCGGAGCCGGCGGCCATAGCCTCGGTTACGTCTCGAACGCTGCCGGCGGCGAAAGCAACGCGACCATGCGCATTCGCCTCCGGCGCAATGTTCCGGTCGTGTACAGCTGGGCGGAGGTGCAGTTGCTCGACTTCACGGTTATCAAGGACCTCGACTCAGACAGCGGCGAGCAGCAGCCGCCGATGGAGGTCTACGTCAGCGGAGGCTTTGGCGGCTGCGGAGAGTACAAGTGGAATCCTCAGTTCCGCCACGATCTGCTCGGCAACGAAGATGAGGACCTCGGCTATGATCTGCGCTTCTGGGATTGGGACGTTGTCCCCAAACAGCAGGTCGTCGTCGCAAAACCATCACCTCCTCCGTGCAGGCAGGAGGGCGGCGTGTTGCTGCCGCTGTTCCACAAAGGCCCCCTCGAGCCAATGCCGTACACCTATACCGAGATCGGCCTGTGGGACGCCGACCCCGGCCGCGATGACCTGATCGGCATCTTCTCCCGGACGTTCTACCACGACGAGATGCGGCGCCTCGCCACCGAGCCCGCGACGGCGGGCAAATGGATAATCAGCGGCGCCAACACGCTCAAGCCAAGCCGCGTGAAGTACCAGCGTGAAGGCCCCTTCTACACCGCTGAGATCATCGCGCACAACACCGGGAACTGGATCGACGAAATCCATCTGAAAGTCTGGTTGTATATCTGGGAGGGCTAAGGCCCGGAAAGGTCGGCACTTACATGGTCCGCAATGCGCTGGCGGTGTGTTGGTTCTGGATGCTGTTGGGCCTGTTGGGCGTTGTCGCCGTGCCGGCAGGGGCGGTCGTCACGGTCACGGGCACGGTCGAGTTCTGGGACTCGATCAAGAACACCTATCGACCGGCCAAAGACGTGCATGTCGAGGTCGAAGGCAACTGGTGGGACCTCGACCCGGATGTCCAGACCGACGCCAACGGCCACTACCAGGCTCACCAGCGCGACCCCTACTGGGGCGACTTCGATGGCGTGGACATCGAAGTCTACGCCGAGACGCCCGGGGTGCTGCAGATATTCGAGGCCTGCTACTCGTGGTACCCCTACCATGCCATTTCCGCACCGGTCAACGATGTCTACAGCGGTGAGACCGTCACCATCAACGTGAAGATTGGCGGACCCAACAACAACATCGAGGCCTACTACCGCACGCCTGAGGAGACCGCCAACGCCTTCGTCGTGCACCAGGAGATGCTCGACCACTACCAGTGTCTGCGCGCGATGGGATGGCCGGCGAGCGATTTCGATGAAACCGAGGTCATCGTTCCGGCCGCCTTTGGCGAAATGTACTACAACCACATTACGGGCTTTGTCAACCTTGGCACCGGCGGTTTCTTCGGCGCTGACGACTGGGCCAACCTGAGCCCCGGCGGCGACGGATGGATCCCCTACAACAACTTCCTCGTGACCTGTCGGCACGAGTACAGCCATGCCATTCATGACGAGATAACCGGCTTCCTCCCGCCCCTGGGCTTCTATCCATCTCGTCACAGCCCCGCGGAGGAGAGCAGCTCGCGGTGGCTGGCCTATACTGAGGGTTTCGCCGAGTTCTTGCCCTGCGCGACGCTGAACATGGGCGGGCGCTTCGAGCCAACCCCGTGGCCCTCAACCACGGGCGTCGCCGGAGACTGGATCACTCAACTGCCCACCGAAAACCCCTTCGCCGACCACTACTCGTGGGAAGGTGAGGTTGCGGCGGTCATGTGGGACCTGTTCGACCCGGCCGGCGGCCAGGAGCAGATACGTCGGCCGGCGACGCAATCGCCCGACGGCTACAGCGTCCCACCTCAAGCCATCGAGGCCCAGAAGTGGGTGGACCGCATTGGCGATCCCAACCTTGCCCGCGTCCGCGAGACCGTCAAGTGCCTGATGGGGGTGCTCAGTGGCCCGGTCGACACAATCGAGGAGTTCCTCGGCTACTACAGCTTCGCGTTCCCGGCCGAACGGCACGGACTGCGCACCATCGCGTTCAACCGGTGCATCAACGTCGGCCTGCCGCCTGAGTCTCCCCCCGCAATCGTGGGCACGCCCACCATCAGCCGGGACATGGGTACCCTGGCAATCAACGTCGTCGTCGGGGAATACAACCCGGAGGACCGACCCTTCGTGCGCACCCAGCTCTGGCGCCAGGCCGGCACGGCAGCGCCTGTCCTGCTCCAGGACGCCACCCACTCGACCGGATGGAATGGGAGCACAAACGCACTCACGCTCGTCGCCAACAACGTCCCGTTCGGCACGGGGCCCGAGGATGTTATCTGGCTCATCATCAGCGACGAAATGCTGCCCACCTGCCGCCGCTTCATCAACCCGCCATCAGTCGTGAAGATGAAGCCGCTCCCGGAAGGGCAGCCGATACTCAGCATCTCTCGCGAGCTGCTGGGAGCCCTGTGGATGCCGAAGGTCGCGGAAGCCGATCTCGCGACCATGCTTGATGCCCCCGGCCAACCACTCCCGATCGTCAGGCTCACCGAGGGTGCCCTGACCCTGGCCCCCGTCGACGGCAGCGCGAAGCCGCCGGGGACGCTCGAGGACCAACTGCGGGCAAGGGAGTTCCGCGGCCTGATCGCTCAGAGCCGCCGCGAACTCAGGGAGGACGCCGAACGCGAAGAACTGATCCTCCGCTGCGAGCGGCTGCTCTACGGCATCGCCCGCGACAAGTCCGCGTTGCAGGGCCCGTCCCTGGATCAACTGCCCGACCGACGCGCGAAGCAGCCGATACCACAGATGCGCGACTGGGTCGAGGCCGTTGCGGCCGGGAAAGACGCCGGCCCATCGCTCGACAAGCCGAGGCGCGAGGCGCTCAAAGCCATCAGCGCGACGCTCGAGGCTGAAGCAATCGCACAGGCAGCAGCCGTGCAGCGCGCCGACGACCTCATGCAGAAGCTGCACACCGGCATCCAGAATGAGTTCCCCGGCCTCGACGAGGGGCGGCGCGGTCTGCGGCGCATCGTCGCCGACATCGATGGGGGCCTGCAGCAACTCGCTGCCGACGACCAACAGGTGCATGTTCTGCAGACGATGGATCAGGCCGTGAAGGTGCTCACGGGCAAGCCCCCTGCCGGAGGCCAGGTGCAGCCCGGCGGCGCGCCGACCACCACACCGCCGGCCAAAACACCCGCCACACCGCCGACTACGACGCCGACCACCACGCCGCCCACGGAGAATGTCGGCAAAATCAGCGAAGCGTTTGACGAGGGCGCGGCGCAGAGATGGTTGATGGTCGGTAACGCGCAGATGGCGACCGAGGGCGACAACACGTTTCTGGCCACCTCCGCGCTCTCATTCGGTGTCTGGCAGACCGCCCCGCTGTCGAACCTCTCTATGTGGCTGCGCTACCGGCATGGGAAGGGTACCGGCGACATTGTGCTCTGCACCGAGCCGAGCATGCCGCCCAAGCACCTCTATCACCTGATGCTCGTGGATGCCGGCATCGGTGTCCTGCGCGAGGAGAATCAGCAACCCGTCGAGATCGGTCGAGCCTACTACGAGTTGGTGCCGGGCAAGTGGTACGACTTGGCCGTCTACCTCCAGGGCGGGAAGATAGTCGTTGAGATCGGCGGGCAACAGGTGCTCTCCGCCTTTGACGCCGTGCCGCTGCCGGCCGGGTTCATCGGTCTGGGTTCGCTCGACGGCGAAGGCTTCGCCTACGACGACATCACGCTGAAGTGGTGACGTCGCCGCCGGCCGGACCCAAAGCGATGAGGTGAAGCCGCTACGTCGATAGCCCCGCATCCGCCTGACGCTGTGGATGCGGGGCCGTTGCACAATGGCCGGCCGTCCCTATCTCGCCGGCCTCACACTCAGCGCCGCTGCCGGGTCAATACAGAAGTAGCCGCTCAATTCCGGCCCCGGCTTGATCCAGACATCATCGATGATGCCTGTGGCGGCATCGGTCACCACCAGCTTCCACCAGCCGGCATCATCGGCGCCGGCTGTTATCTGCTTCCGGTCCAGCGGCATCTCGGCGCAGTCGAAGCTCGCCACCTCCCGGCCGTCCGGGGCGAGGAGCTTCGCCGCGGCGGTTTCGCCGGGCGGGGTAGCGCCCAGGCCCAGGTGGAACGATGTGACTCCCTCGGGCACCTCGAAGTAGACCGGGCTGAGCTTGCCCAGGAAGTGCAGCCCCTCATCGGTCATTGTCCCGTCGGCCGCCCATGCGCCACCCTCGACGGCCATCTGGAAGCTCGCGCCGCCTGCAGAGATCGCGAGGTGGTAGTGCCCCGACCCCGCGGCATCGAGTTCAATCGGCACCTCCGTGCTCATCAGGCCGCTGCCAATGTCCTCGCCGTTGGCGCCGACGATGGCCCAGGTGACCAGCTTCCCGCGGGCGCTCACGTTGCGGAAGCGCACCGACACCGTGCCCTGTGCCGTCGGGTAGATGACGATGTGCTGGTCGCCCCGTAGCAGGTAGCGCCCCACCGGCTCGGCATTGGGTACCTCGGCGGCCGGGGATACTATGACGCTGCCGGCGTACTTGGCGGCCGTTGTGGTCTCCTTGCGGGGATGGAGCGCGAGAGAGTTCTTCCGTTCCGCCAGGAAGCTGAAGAAGTCCGCGTCGGACATGTGGAAGCTCGTGGCCTGCGGGTCGGGCAGCAGCTTGAACTGCCGGAGGTTCCAGGCGAGCACGGTCAGGTTCTCCCCGATCATTCGCAACCGGGCGAGCGCGTCTTCATCGGTGATCTTCGCCTCCGCCGCGCGGTAGAGCCGCTCGACTTCGGGCAGGTTCTTGACGTAGATGTCCTTCATCATGTCCGTGGTGAGCGTGTAGCTCGCGCTCGGATACTCGATGAAGTGGCGCTCGACCTCGGANNCCGCCACATCTGCTCCATCTCCGGCGCGCCCTCCGCGTAGGCCTTCTGGCAGTACTCGGTGAAGAGCGCCTCGACATCCGCGTCCGGGTTCCATGCGAGCTTCGCGAGGATGTAGTTGAGCGGCGCGGCGCGTCCCCAGGCCTCGACGCCGTAGACGTAGACACCCTTGATGTTGGCCTGCTTCAGGCGCGGGTACATGAAGGAGAGTATCTTCAGCCCCGGCGGGTTGAGCGCCCCCGCCTCCGTGGAGATGTTCACAGGCAGGTCGTAGTATGAGATATTCTCAGTCGTCTGCGTCCACTGCCCGAGCAGCTTCTCCCACTGCTCGCGCAGGTGGGGCCGGTGCAGGGTCAAGCCGTAATCGAAGCTCGGCGCCCACACCAGGAAGACATTCGGCTCCAGCGGGATGGGTGTGCTCGGCGGAAAGACATACGCGGCGTAGACGTACCCGGCCAGCAGCTTGTCCGGGTGCTTCTGCCGCACGATCTTGCCGACCTCGTTGTAGAAGTTGATGATCGCCGGCGTCACCGAGAGGTTGCCGTTTGGGTCGGTCTCATACAGCGCGGTGCAGTCCTTGCACTCGCACCAACCCGCGGAGTCCGATGGTGAGAGCGAGTAGCACGTCGCGGTCGGGTTGGCGTCGAAGAAGGCTATGGCCTGCCGGGCGAACTCCTCGATCAGGCCCCGGTTGGTGACACAGAGCTTGTAACGGCCTGTCGGCGGAATCCGCTTGCCACCTCGCTCGGCGAACCACTCTGGATGGGCGTCGAACTGCTCCGGCGGCACCGGGTGGTGCCAGTTGTGCCCGTGGCTCAGCTGCAGGCTCAGGCCCAGCTTCTGCCGTGCCTGCCACTTGATGACCTCCGGCCTGCCCTGCTGCGTGTACGGCAGTCGCCGGTTCAGGAAGAACGGCGCATCCGTGATGTCGGTATCGGGGATCGTGACATCCGCCGCCCGCGGCACATAGTCACCGTGCTCGGTCGGGTCCAGCCAGCGTATCCCGAGGAACTGCTCGAGGAAGCTGTAGACGCCGTTGGCGGTCCCTTTGCTCGTCCCGCCCTGCGCGGCATACTCCCCGTCGGCGGTATCCGGGCCGGCGATGTAGATATTGCCGCCCGCGGCGAGTATGCGGTAGCCCTCGAGCGGCATCGCGCCGACGTCAATGCCTGCAGCCCGCGCGCTCTCGTTGTCGCCGAGGCAGACCATTGGAGGTCGCGGCTCGGTGACGATGGCCAACTTCGCGCCGGTCGCCGTGTGCAGGTACTCCTGCAGGTCGACGGCCGCCTGCGCGACCGACGGGGCCGCATCGGGTGCGTGGTAGATCACGAAAGTCGTTCCGCCACTTTCGACCAGCTTGACCGGCTCTGCACGTCCGGCGCCGGCGAGGGCAAGCAGACACGCGAGGGGCATCCAGCGAGAGGCTCTCATCAGTCCAGCTCCTCGTTCACATTGCGTTGGGCTCTCCGTCTTTCTGCGACTCTGAACCGTTCCACGCCCCCAGGTGCGCCTCCTGCCTGCTTGCGTCAGTGGCGCGAGCAGGGCTGCGGACGCACGGCGCGGAAAGAACGACATGCAACCGGTCCGGGCGGCACAGCGGCACACACAGAGCGGGGTGTCATCATGGCAGTGAATAGTGAACTGAAATACGCAGGTGCAGCGCTCTCCGATGGCAGCGAGGAGCGCATACCGTACTGGCATCTTGATTCCGGTCAGCCGGGGGACGTCTTCCTTGTCATCGCCGAGCAGCACGGCAACGAGGTCCAGGGCTGCGAGGTGATTCGGCGCTTCTGGCGAGTCTGCGAGGAGCACCTGCGCGCAGGGCAGGTCTACCTGGTCCCCTTTGCCAACCCTCTCGCCCTGCGGCACCGGCGTTCGCACATCACGCTGGGGCCCGAACAGCCCTACGCCGACGCCGCCGGGCAGAACATGAACCTCAACTGGCCCGGCGACCCGGAGGGCCATGACACCTCGCGTCTGTGCCATGCGCTCCATGACGCCGTTGTACGCCATTGCACGCGCTGCCTCGACCTGCACAGCTGGTCGCGCTTCACCGCCACATGCACACTGGTGCGCGCCGATGTGCCCGAGGCCGTGGCACTGGGCGAGGCAACCGCCGTTCGCTTTCAGATGATGGTACCACCATTCAGACGAGACCCCGCCGAGGGAACCACCATCGGGTCGCTGTTCAATGACAACGGTCTCGCGGCCACATGCATCGAGCTGGCGCCGCAGTGGGTCATCCGCGAGAAGGAAGTCGCCCTTGGCCTGAGAGCCGCGACCAATATCGCGAAGCTGCTGGGGATGATCGATGGCGATATGGAGCCTCTTGATGGTCCCGCCGTCACCTTCGACCAGAGCACCCGCGCCGAGCGCACACACACGGTCACGGCCCCCTGCAGCGGGCTCTTTGTCGAGAATGGACTGGAGACATCCGACTACGTCGAGCAGGGGCAGTCGTTGGGGCACATCATCTCTGATGTCGATCTCAGCACAGTCGGGATACCCGCACCCGTAGCGGGCTACCTGTGGCAGTACGGCTGCCACCGCGAGCACTCAGATATCGCTCTTCCGCCGCAGCACCCCTACGCCGACGAGGGCGACGTGCTGGCAAGCGTGATGCCTGTGGAGTGACGGGCCTCACACTCCCGGCTCTCCGGCTCACTCGACGACGGCGATCTCGGTCCAGTCATCCAGCGTGAGCGCCACGCGCCACCGGCCCTGGCCGTCCGCCTCGATGCTGCACTTGCCGGCGGGGTCCGTCTCGCGACCGTTCATGTCGAACAGATGGACTACAGGCCGGTCCTGCTTGCTCCAGCTCCGCACCATCGACACGGCGGAGATGATCCGCTCCCGGGCCACGATGAAGCCCTTACCCAGCTCGATCGGGGTGATCGGGAACATGCGGGCCATCGGCCCGAACTCGCGGCTGCCCGGGCCCGACATCGGACCCTCGCGCAGTGTGTGGTGGTAGTAGACCTGCCCGTGTCGCAGATAGGTCATCAGGCCCTTCATCAGCCACTCGGCCCGCGGTGTGCCGTCGTCGGGGTTGTTGATCCCCAGGCCGATCGGGCTACCGAGCTGGCCGAAGAACAGGTAGTTCATGGCCGGGGGCTCAGTGCCCGGCTCCCAGTACATCTTGTTCAATTCCCAGCCTGTCTCCGTGAACCGGTTGATTGGCAGCGCCTGCTCCTCACGAGAGGTCGAGTGGCGATTGGCGACTATGACCTTGCCCCGTGACAGCAACCAGTTGATGAGCTCCACCTTCACCGGAATGGCTGCCAGACTGCAGTCGATGTACTTGCCGTAGGCCTCACCTGTATCGAAGGAGGTCTCGGCACTGATGCCGTCCCACTTCCCCTCCAGGTAGCTACGCATCGAGCCGATCTGCCCGAGCGCGAACATGTCGAAGTAGACTCCATCAAGGCCCACCTCATCAATGAGGAACTCCACCTGCTCTCTGAGGAACCGCGCATGGCCGTTGCCGGGTTGCGGGAACACGCGCACCGCCGGCGCAATCGGTTTGCCGCCCCGCACATACAGCTCGTAGTACGGCTTCCCGTCCGCGCTGAGTATCAGGCTGTCGGCGCGATCTCGCATGCCCCGCTTGATGATCTCGGCCTGCTCGTCGGTCAGTTCCTCGTTGAGCAGCTTCGTCGGGTCGCCAACCTCGATGGTCGGCAGCTTGTCCGCGCCCTCTACGCCATCCAGGTGGAGCGTTGTGTAGGGCGTCTCAATGCAGCCGATACACTGGATGTCCGGGTCCGCCTTCCTCAACGCCTCGATCAGCGGCGGCATCAGCTCCTGGTACTCCTCGCGGGTGATGACCCGGTCAAAAGCCCCCGGGTCGTAGTCCAGCCACGGCATCAGGGCAACGATCTTCGCGGGCTTCCATGCCAGGTACTTCCGCAACGCCGACGGGTCGGCGCGCACCTCGTCGATGTTCCACTCCAGGTCGCTGGTCTCGAATGCGAATCTGCCCTCGGCGTCGAGCAGGTAGACAAACGCGAACGGTCCCTGCACAGTGAAGTTCGTGTCCCAGTCACTTCGGACGCGGTTGACCAGGTCGAAGTAGCCCTCGCCCTGCTTCACCACATAGATGGACCACGAGAAAGTCTGGTCCGCGTCAATGTCGAGCGCGACACGGTTGATCTGGAAACCCGCTCTGTTGCCCTCGCTCGGCACGTATGGCCGGACGCGCCGGCGGGAGACGCTGTCGACCATCACCAGCCCGAGCGAGCTGTGGGTGCCGGAGAGGAAGATCACCGGGTTGGCTGAGACCTCGAGCCCCGGCGAGTAGCGGGGTCCATAGTCCTCCCGCGCGGTCACGCGGACGCGCGGGACGATGGCTGTCACGTCATCGCGCAGATTGGTGAACTCATCGTTGATGTCCACGCGCCCACCGACAAGCCTCACCGTGCGACGCAAGCGATAGGCGCTCCCTGTCGCCGCCACCTGCACCGTGCGCTCGTCGACCTTGCCGGTTTCAGGCTGCCAGGATGCCTCCGGGCCCAACTGCTGTGTCACATCCGGGTAGTTGTCCTGGCTGAAAGGTGCCGGGAGGCCATTCCAGCCGATCCTGCGGTCCGGCCCCGGATACGGCCAGCAGCTCTCCACGACATACGAGTCGCCGCCCATGTCGATCTGCAGCGCGCCGGCCGGGCCCACGGTCACATTGAGGTCGCCCTCGGCGATGCTGACGCCCCCATCAACAGGCACGAACGGGCCCATATCGCGAAATGCCGGCCCCTCGCGCTCCGGGAACACACTCCACTCTTCGGCCCACACTTGCCCCGCCAGAGCCGCAATCGCTATCATTGCCAGAAGCAGTCGTCCTGTCTCAGGCATCCGGATCGCTCCTATCGCATTGCGCTGTTGTCCCTGTGCGCCGCCGCCGCGCATGATTCACTATTCCGCCGCCAGGCGACCTATCCTGCCTCCGAAGCGCCGCATCTGCGGTCTTCGGCTGCGAGGGTCGCGGAGGCGACGTTCGGCGGAACAAGGGAATCGTGTGGCGACGGCGAACGTGCGCGTGCAACCCCAAACAGCGCTCTCACCTGAACGCAACCTGAAGGGATCGGTACAGATGGCAAAGCTCGGCATCGGCTTCATCGGCTGCGGGGGCATCCACAACGCCCACGCGCCACACCTGGTTGACAACGATGGCGCCTCCATCGTCTGCGCGATGGATGTCAACGCAGATGCGGCCAAGGCCCACTGCGAGAAGTATGGGACACAGAATTGGACGACCGACCACGCGGAGTTGCTCGCACGCGACGACGTTGACGCCGTGATCATCTGCAC
>DPJP01000129.1:30777-35153 GCA_003542955.1 Armatimonadota bacterium | reverse complement strand
GCACCGGCGACCACGACAAGCCGGAGGGCTTCGAGGTGCACTGGCTGAGAGGTACATACGACGCAGCCGCGGATAGCTGGGACTGGCAGCTTCTGCTCTCCGACGCCATGAACTCGCGCTACAAGGCCGGCGGGATCAACTTCGTCGACGGGCAGCTCTACTGGATCAGTGACTCCAACGTGCGTGAGCCCTTTGATCGAGGGATATTCCGCTGCGCGCCTGAGGATATCACCAATCCCGCGGCGCACGAGATGCTCTTCAACCCCGACGTCGAGTCCGGCAGCATGATCATCGAGGATAACGTCATCGTGAGCGCCCACTGCGCACCGGCCTCGCACATGGATACCGGTATCATCTACTCGCCGGATATGGGCCGCACCTGGGCGCAGTACGACCTCAAAGAATGCGGGAGAACCTCGCCGACACGGATGCACGAGAAGAACGGCGAGGGCTGGTTCCGCATGGACCTGCGCAGGGGCTGGGTCGATTACGGCGATGTGCTCTTCATCAAGCCGAAGTGAGCCGGGCGTGAACCAGAACGGAAGTCGAACGGTGCGTGATGGCGTGGGGCTGCCTGTCGGGGCCGCCGGGCGATAGCGGGTGCACGTCGACCTCGCGGAGAGGCATCGAGCGACCGCGAACGGTCCCGAGCCGGGAACTCGCTCGTCACGACACGCACGAACCGCCGGAAGTCCTCCCAGAGGACCTCGGCACTCCGCACGACGAGCACGATGAGCGGCGCGGCGGGACCGGCAGCCTGCCCGGCGCGTCAGCCCTGACGGGCGCGTCTCTGCCTGAACGGCTTCATGGCCTCGGGCTCTGCCACCTCTCGCACCAGCACCCTGAACCGGGGAGGATCATCAAGGGTGGCTGCGAGACGCACGCTGCAACCCGGGTACAGCCGGCGGCATTGCTCCACCGTCGCATCGGCTCGCACGCGGCTTGTGCCGCATTCGAACACCAGATCATCCATGGCGGGCCTCCTCCTCAAACCCCTCAGCCGGACCCGCGCATCCGGAGTGGGTATCCTCGCACCAGAACCGCGCCCATTACCCACCGTGCCTGTATTTCGTGGCCGGCAGCGCCCACACCTGCAGGAGGTATGCCCTCCGCGGGATGGGATGAAGGCCCATACACCGTCCGAGCGGAGCGCTGCTNNTGCTGCCTCGCTGCCGCGGAGGGAACACCGCCGCGAGTCGGGAATAGTCTGTCCGCACATCCGACGGCAGGAGGGCGCGCACGCATGGACAGCGCAGCGATAGGGTGGTCTGCATCAGGCAAGGATGGCGCGGTCGCCGCCGGGGCCGCCGACGCCGTGTCGGCAGGAATACAGCTCCTGGCCGACGGGGGGAATGCCGCCGATGCCGCCGTCGCGACCATCCTCGCGATGGCCATCACCGACTACGGCCTCTTCGCCATTGGCGGCGAGGCCCCACTGATCATCTACAATGCGGCCGAGCAGCGCGTGAGGGTGCTCTCTGGTATCGGGCGGGCGCCCCTGGATCAGGCTGCCATCGACTGGTACTACGCCAACGGCATCCCCGACCAGGGAAGCTATCTGGCCATGCCCGTCCCCGGCGCAGTCCATCTCTGTGTGACCGCCCTCGAGTTCTATGGTACGAGGAGTTTCGAGCGCGCCGTCGCACCGACGCTTGCCCTGCTTGACCGCAGGGGGCCGAAATGGTACCCGCGGCTGGGGGGCACACTGCGGAAGATGGTCGAGGCGGAGCGCCAGGCCTGCGGCGACCGGGAGCAGAAGCTTCACGCCGCACGGGACCGCTTCTACAGCGGCGATATCGCAGACGACCTCGAGGCCTGGTACCGGGAGACCGGGTCATTCCTGCGCAGGCGCGACCTGCAGGCCCACGAGACCACGCTCGAGGAGCCCGTCTCCGTCGGGTACCGGGGTTATGTCGTGCACAAGTGCGGCACATGGACGCAGGGCCCGGTGCTCTGCCAGACGCTGCGGCTGCTCGAGAACGAGGACCTGCACGGCATGGGGCGCCTCTCCGCAGACTGCATCCACACCGTCTCCGAGGCGATGAAGCTTGCCTATGCGGATCGCGATACCTGGTACGGTGACCCGGCGCTCGTGGATGTGCCGATCGCGCAGTTGCTCTCAGATGAGTACACCGCAATCCGCCATGGTCTGCTCGATCCCGCGCACGCATCACACGACAGGCGTCCCGGTGATCCACTGCGTATGCGAGCGCTGCTCAGCGAGACAGACCCGGACAGCAACGAAGTCCGGACGCCCATATCCGATACGACGACCTGCGTCGTCGCCGACCGCTGGGGCAATGTCGTGGCCGCCACCCCAAGCTGCAACCTGGTAGGCAATCAGCCAGATCCCGCAACAGGCGTGACGCAGGGCAACAGGCTTCGGAGCATGAACACCACGCCGGGCCACCCGAACCGCCTGGAGGCCGGCAAGCGTCCCCGCGTCACCCTTACCCCCACGCTCATCACGAAGGACGGCAAGCCCGTCGGCGCAATCAGCGTGGCAGGCGGCGACCTCCAGGATCAGACGACGCTGAGCCTGCTGCTCAACCGCATCGAGTTCGGCATGATGCCGGCGGAGGCCGTCAGGGCGCCGCGCTTCAGCACCGGTCACATGGAGAACTCCTTCGACTCGAATCCGGACCGCGCCCGCGCCTTCATGTCCCCGGGGAGCCTGTCTCTTCACAGCGGCATCCCCGAAGAGACGCGCGAAGAGTTGATCCGGCGCGGGCATATCGTCACCACCACGGGCGACCCGATCGGGGCGCCGGTGATGCTGTGGATCGACGCAGAAAGCGGAATCGTGCATGCCGCCGGCGACCCGGCCGCGGGACGCCACGCGTCGGCGGTGGATGATCCTCCCGGCAGGTAGTCGGAGGCAGACACACAGGGAGAACACACTGAGGAGTGATGCGCGGTGAAGATACTGATGATATCCGGAAGCCGCAACCCCGAAGGCAGTACAGCCCGGATGGCGGATGCGCTGTTGCGCGGGGCCGAAGGCGCGGGTGCGACCGTGGAGCGGGTGTTCCTGCCGTCCCTGAGCATCGAGCGCTGCCGCCAGTGCGACAGCGCGGGCTGGGGCACGTGCCGGTCCGAGGGCTCCTGCGTCATCGTCGACGATCTGGCAGGTCTCGTGCAGAGGATGCGGGAGGCTGACGGCATCGTCTTCGCCAACCCCGTCTACTTCGGCGACTTGAGCGAGAGCCTGCGCGCCTTCCTGGATCGCCTGCGCCGCATCCTGCGCCACGAGTCCGCGCGTGAGGGCCTGGAAGGCAAGCCGGTTGTCGGCATCTGTGTGGCAGGCGGCGGTGGTGGCGGCGCCCCGAACTGCTGTCTGAGCCTCGAGCGTGTTCTGAGCACGTGCGGCTTTGGTGTCCTCGACCTTGTGCCTGTGCGCAGGCAGAACCTCGACCTGAAGGCCGAGGTGCTCGAAGCGACGGGCCGCTGGCTTGTCGGGCAGATCCAGAGCCCACCGCAGTAGGAGCCCTGCCGACACTGCACGCGATACTGTGAACTCTCAAGGAGCACGACATGGCTAAGAGGTGGCCCCCGCGCATCATCTACAACGACGACACCTGCACCCTCAGGACTGCCCCGCAGCCGCACACGGTCGACAGCATCAACGTGGCGCTCGACTACCTCAAGGGCACGCAGGTCGATTGCCTGTGCTGGTGCGTGGGCGAGCAGATCGCCTACGCGTGGCCCTCGAAGGTCATCGAGAACATCTTCGAACTCAAGGACCGCGGGGTGAAGATGTTCTCGATCTGGAAGAACAACCGCGACATCATGTACTCACTGTACAAGCAGGGGATCGACTACCTGCCTCTTTTCATCGAGCGCGCCCACAGGCAGGGCCTGACATTCATCGCCAGCTTCCGGATGAATGACACCCACATCAAGTCATATCCGGACAGCGCGCTGACGCCAGACTACTGGCGGGAGAACCAGCACCTGCGCATCTGGGACGCCACCGACGGCAAGAGCTACTACAACGCCGCGCTGGACTACTCGTTCCCTGAGGTCAGGGAGCGCTACCGGGCGGAGATTCTCGAGGTCGCCAACTGGTACGATGTCGATGGCATCGAGCTGGACTTCACCCGCAGCCCGTACTTCTTCCCGCCCTCCGAGGCGTGGGAGAAGCGTGACATCCTCACCGAGTTCGTGCGCGATCTCGGCAATGACCTCGACAGAACCGGGAGCAAGCGCGGCCGCCCGCTGACGCTGATCCTGCGCATCGCGTGTCTGCCGCGCGCGCTGAAGATGGCCGGTGTCGACGCGGAGGAATGGATCAGCCGAAAGCTCGCGCCGATCCTGATCGTGAGCGAACTGGTCAACAACTTCAACACCGACATCTCCGCATGGAAGGCGATGTG
>DPJP01000129.1:0-30743 GCA_003542955.1 Armatimonadota bacterium | reverse complement strand
GCGGCGGCGTGCAGTTCCCCATTGATGACGCTCTGGCGATGCAGCGGGCGGCGGCCCAGAACTTCCTGGCCCAGGAGCCCGACGGCATCGCCATGTTCAACTTCCCCTGCCGGCTCGCAGAGGGCCTCAACATCATGCATGAGGACCGCGGCAGCTTCGAGAAGACCGTGGCAGTGCTCAGTGAGATGGGCAGCCTGCGGACGCTCTCACGCACCAACAAGCACTACACCTTCTACAACGAGTTGCCCATCTACGTGGAGTCGAACCGCCCCCGGCAGTACCACCAGACGATTCCCTTTGCCATCCGCGGCAAGGACATCCGGCACGGCACCGCCACGCTCCGGTACCGCCAGATCGCGGAGAAGAACCCGCACGCGGATGCGAACTTCGAGCAGAACCCGATCGTGAAGCCCGNNTGGATGAAGGTGTATCTGAATGACACCGAGATCCCCGAAGCGACGCTGACGAAGACGCGCGAGGCAGGCGGGCGGCTGCAGTCGGGCTTTAAGATCAAGCGGCATGAGGTCGTGGAGTTCCGCGTGCCGGGGCGGCAGTTGCGCGATGGCGTGAACACGCTGGCCTTCGAGATCCCTCGCTTCCCCGGCCCGCGCGACCCGTACATCTACATCTACGACTTCACGGTGGATGTGACGTTTGACCAGTAGACCGCGACTGGTGCTGGGGGCGATGGAGAGGCGGCAGGCGCAGAGTACCTCCGGCAGCTTGATTGCCACCGAAATGTGGGCAGTCACGGCGCCGACAGGGCGACGGCATCCACAAGGCCCTGTGAGACCATGGCCCGTGGAACGCGTCCGCCGAACTACGCAGGCCCGTCCGGCTGCTCTGTCGCGGGCTGCGACGCAGGCGCGTCGGGCTCGGGCAGTGCCTCCCCGAGATCGTGCGCCAGCGCGGCCGGGGTGAACCGCTCCGGGCCGTCCTTCCGCGAGCGCACGTCGAAGTAGACCAGCACGTAGAGCGAGTAGATGAAGGGGATCACCAGCAGGAACACGAGGGCGCCCGGGACGGCCGCAACGGCGCCGCCAGGAGCGTCGCCCAGGCTGCTCTGCAGTGACGCAAGTACTGAGCCACCCATCTCTTTACTCAGTACACCCAGGGGCACCGCGAGACAGGCGATCCCGATCAGAAGTGCCAGGAAGGTCCGGCCGAAGCTCCCCGAAATCAGCCCGAAGCTGCGTCCGACGGTGGCAAACGGGCCCCGGTCCTCGATCGCGGAGACGGAGGGCATGGGACACAGGTAGGTACTCAGTATGACAAGCGGGATTGCGGCGGCAGCGCCGGCGACGACCTGGATCAGCGTCCCTCCCGAGCCTGCCTCCTGCTGCCCCATAGCTGCCGCCAGCACCGCGGCGATTGCGACCACAGGCACCATGATGACGATGAGCGCAGCGCCATACACGAGCATCTGCACGATGCTGCCGGAGAGCAGCCTGGAGAGCAGCCGCAGGCATGCATCCCAGGCTCCCATCGCGCCGATGTCCTTGCCGATGGCCCTCGCGGCCAGCAGCCGCGCGACCCCGGCGACGGCGAAGTAGGCCGCCACGAACATGATGACCATGGCGACCAACTCAAAGGCGCCGAGGAGCATGAACGGTCTGAAGTCGAGCTGCTCGGGCGTCATCTGCCCCGACTGGATCTGCTCCTGCAGTTCCGCAACTCCCAGTTCGGCCGTAATGTAGGCTCCGACAATCTGGAGCAGTGCGACCGGCAACATGAATACGGCGACGGTGACGAGACCCGCCGCGGAACGCGATACGGTCTCCCGTAGCGCCGATGACAGCAACTCGCGAAGACCTCGGGGGTCGAAGTACGACGAATCAACAGTGCGCATCTCGGTGTTGCCTCCAAAGGTCCATGTGCCGGTGCCGCGGAAATGCGACCTCATACCGTCCTGAAGCGAATACCGGCAACTACGTTCCGTTCTCTATCGTACATCTCCTCTGTAGAGTACGTCTCTGTCCTGCCAAAGGTGAACCTGCATGTCGCGCAGACTCAAGATCGGGTGTGGTGTCTTCATTGTCCTCATGGTTGCGGCCGTCGTCATTCCGCTGACGCTCCTGCGATCCAGGCCCGTGGAGGTTGACGTGGAGGTCGTCGAGCGCGCCGACGTCCGGGAGACTGTGAGTGCCGTCCCGGTTTCGGGACAGCCCGCGGGGATGGTCAAGCCCGATGAGGTGAAGGTCATCCCCAAAGTCGGTGGTGAGCTGGTGTCGCTTGTGGTCCGGGAGGGAGATCGTGTCGAGCAGGGGCAGGTAATCGCGTGTCTCGACCCGCGCCCGTCAGACCTCGAGCATGCCCAGGCGCGCGCTGCCGTCGACTCCGCCCGCGCCCGTGTGGCGCAGGCCCGCGCCAATCTTGCGGCCGCGCCGACACGCGCGGAGACCACCGTCGCGGAGGCTCAGGCGGGACGAGACAAGGCTGTAGCCAACTACGACGCCGCGGTCCGAGGGGCGCGGGTGGAGGAGATCGAGCGCTCGCGTCAGGCGGTGGTGCAGGCGGAGAAGGACCTCGAGGACGCGGAAGCCACCCTCGCCACTGTGAAGCGCGGTGCGCGCACGGAGGAGATCGCCGCGGCCGAGGCGGCACTCAAGCAGGCGAGGATGCAGGCGGATGCCTCGAAGGCCAACCTCGACCTGATGCTCGCGGGGCCGCGGCGGGAGGAGGTCGCGCAGGCACAGGCGGCCCTGACCGAGGCCGAGGCCGACCTCGTCCTCCGCAAGACCGAACTCGGCTCCCAACTGGGGCTCTCCGAGAAGGGCTTCGTCTCCCGCAACGCCCTCAAGACCGCCCAGACCGCGTACGAGACCGCAGTGGCCAGGCGCGACGCCGCGCGGCAACGTCTCGCAGTCGCCGAGCAGCCCCACAGGCCGGAGCAGATCGAGCAGGCTCGGGCCTCGTACAAGGCGACCCTGGCGGCAGTCGATCGTGCCGAGAGCGACCTGCTGCTGATCAAGAGCCGCAGCACGCCCGAGGATATCGCCTCGGCGACAGCCCGTCGCGACGCAGCCGGCTCCCGCCTGCAGGCGGCCAGAGCCGACCTCAAGCTGATGCAGAGCCGCACCAGCCCGGAGGACCTCGCGGCGGCGGCGGCCACCGTACAGCAGGCCGATGCCGGGCTTCGCCGCGCCGAGGCCGACCGCGTCTCCGTCCGCGAACAGGCGCTGCAGGTGGCCCAGTTGGAGGCGGAGTTGCGCCGCTCCGAGGCGGCCCTTCAGCAGGCCGCCGACCAGGCTGGCTATACCATCATCGCTGCACCAATCGACGGCGTCGTCACCCGCATCAATGTCGAGAAGGGCGAGTACGTGCAGGGCGGCGCCATCGCTCTGCCCTCGGCGGATATCGCCATGCTCGTGATCACCAGTGATGTCGTCTGGATCGAGTGCAACATCGACGAGTCCGATGTCGCCTCGGTGGCCGAGGGGCAGGAGGCGGAGGTCTTCGTGACCGACGCAGAGCCGCTCAAGGGCATCGTCCATCACGTGTCACCCTCCGTGCGCCTCGTCGAGGGCGATGTGCGCACCTTCGCTGTCGAGATCGCCCTCGATGCGGGCGAAGAGACGCTCCGCAGCGGCATGTCCGTCGATGTCGACATCATCGTCAAGTCGACCAAGAACGCCGTCAGCGTCCCCGCCTTCGCGGTCTTCGATGACAAGGAGGGCAAGCAGTACGTGTACGTCGTGGAAGACGGGAAGGCGCGGAAGCGGGAGATCACCAAGGGGGCGGAGGGGATTGAGCGGACCGAAGTTACGGAGGGGGTCAAGGAGGGGGAGTCGGTGATCACCTCTCTCGAGGTCAAAGGTCTCCGTGACGGCAAGAAGGTGAAGGTCCGTGCGGAGGGGGCGGAGGACAACACGGGCCAGGATGAGAACGACGGCGGCGATGTGGAGGTCGAACTGCATGGTACGGCCCCGTCGGGGGCGGGGCGGACCGTCGCGTGCGTGTCGCGCCGCGAGGTGGCTGTATGAGCATCATCGAGAGCTTCCGGGTGGCGATCGGCGCGATCCTGCTCAACAAGGGGCGGTCGCTGCTGACCATGCTCGGCGTGACCGTCGGCGTGGCGGCGGTGATCCTGCTCGTGTCCGTGGGCGAGGGCGCGCGGGGTGATGTCGGCGATGAGCTTCGCGGCCTGGGCAGCAATCTGTTGATCCTCACCGCCGGCCGCGACGAGACACGCGGTGATACCAGGCAACGCAGGGAGGAGCGCAGGCGCGGTCGACGGCCACGCGAGTCGGTGGCGCCCCTGAAGGTGAGCGACCTGCGGGTGCTGACCAAACACTGCCCCTCGGTGGCGGAGGCCGCGGCGGGTATCGAGCGCGGCGGCGAAGCGAAGGTCGGTACGCGCGTGAGACAGGTGAGCGTCATGGCAGTCTCGGGCGCCTTCGGCAGCGTCCGCAATCTCAATGCCAGCCGCGGATCATACATCACCGAGCGTCATGTTGCCGGCGGCCAGCGGGTGGCCGTCATCGGCAAGACCGTCGAGGAGGAGCTGTACCGCGGTGAGGACCCGATAGGGCAGGAGATCCGCATCAACGGCGTCAGGTTCCGCGTGATCGGCCTCCAGGAGGAAAAGGGCAGCACACTCGGGGAGGACCAGGATAACCGCGTCACCATCCCGATCTCGACCGCGCAGGCGGCGGTTGGACGCACCAACCCCCACTACATCATGATGAACGCGACCTCGCACGAGACCATCGACCGCGCGCGCCTCGAGGTCATCCGGGTGATGAAGGCCCGGCACCGGGGGCAGGAGGATTTCCAGGTCCAGGATCAGGCCGACATCCTCCGGATGGTCAACCGCGTGCTGGGGACGCTGACTGCCGTCGTCGGAGGCATCGGCGGCATCTCACTGCTCGTCGGCGGCATCGGCATCATGAACATCATGCTGGTGTCGGTCACCGAGCGCATCCGCGAGATCGGCATCCGCAAGGCCGTCGGCGCCCGCCAGAGCGACATCCTGCACCAGTTTCTGATCGAGGCGACAACGCTGAGCCTGTTCGGCGGAGCCATCGGCATCGCCATCGGCTGGTGCGGATCATTGGCCCTGTCGGCGCTGTGGCAGGCCCTCCCCAGTCGCGTGACTCCCATGGCCGTGCTGCTGGCATTCGTCTTCAGCGCCGCGGTCGGCGTCTTCTCGGGCGCCTATCCGGCCTACCGCGCGGCCAAGCTGGACCCGATCGAGGCCCTGCGGCACGAGTGAAACTGGTTCGTGCCGGCGCATCCGTGGGGAGGTGCCGCGCCGGCGCATGCCAGAGGAGGTGCCGCGCCGGTGCATGCCAGAGGAGGGGCCGTGTCGGTGCATGCGCGGGGAGGGGCCGCACGAAGGAGCAGCGGCGTCGTGTTCGCTGCGACTGAGGTCGGCCCACGGGTGATCGCGACACTCGGGAAGGTTGGCCCACGCGGAAGCACGACAGGCGGGAGGCCCGGCCCGCGCATACCCCGCCTTTTCACTTCGGCTTGATGAACAACACCTCGCCGTAGTCGACCCAGCCTGTCCGCAAATCGCAGCGGAACCAGCCCTCGGCGTTCTTCTCATGGAAGCGCGTCGGCGAGCGCTTCCCCAGCTCCTTGAGGTCATGCTGTGCCCACGTCTCGCCACCGTCGATCGAGATGATGAAGCCCGTATCCAGCGGCGATGCCGGTGCGCAGTGGGATGCCAGGAACACCCCATCCTGGATGATCATCGCCCCCGACTCGACCTCCGGGTTGAACAGCAGCGTATGGGCGTCCTTGTTACCGATGTCGGCCGGCGCGCACTTGAAGATCCCGCGGTCGTAGGGCTCCGGCCCGTTCGAGTCGCTGATCCAGTACAGCTCCCCGTCCACGAAGCTGATCCCGCCCGCCTTGTAGCGCGAGTTCAGATGATCTGAGATGATGACCTGCCAGTCCCACTCATCCGCGCCCGCGTCATACGTGCCCCGCAGCCAGTGGCACTCGAAGCCCTCCGGCCTGTCCCCGTCGCCGGTGCAGGAGTAGAAGGCGTTCTCTGCGGGGTTGTAGGCGACGGTGTGGACATGCCGGCAGCAAACCGGGTTGTCGGGGTTGCCCAGCGGTGTACCCTCCGGGCCCCCGCCCTGTGAGCCGTTGTCGTGGGTGTATGGGCTCTGGCCGAACGCGTAGGCGAGCTTCACCGTCAACCCGCCGTCGGTCGAGTAGTAAATGTTCACCGGCGCGGCCCCGCCCGCCACGTTGCAGTAGTTGCCCCAGACGAGCATCTCCGTGCCGTTGACGTCCCATGAGTTGACGCCGGGCAGGGTGTGGAAGTACCAGCCGGGGCAGTCCGGGTTTTTCGGCGTATGCGGGAGGTAGTCATCGCCGTCGAGGCCCTTGACGATGACCTCCTCGCATGTGCCGAGATTGTCGGTGCTGACGAACAGGTCCGCGCGCGTCGCGAAGACGACGTTGCCGTTCTTGAGGATGCAGCTGAAATTGATGTTGCGGGCATCGGGGAAGTCGAGGCTGTGCGGCCACGTGTGGCCGTTATCCTCCGAGAGCATGATGCGGTCATCGGTGTGGGCGAATGCCGTGTTGCCCCGCTGCGAGTCGATGTATGGCCCGTCGGCTTGCAGCCGGTAGAGGAAGTGATCGGTCTCACCGGTGTGTGTCTGTGGCATGGTCAGGGGCTCCTGTCAGGTGTAGTGCGGCAGACTGTGCCGGCGGGCGAGCCACGCGGCGCATTCTCATTCGCCGCGCGCCGCCGCTTCGCCTCCGCGCCGGCATCGCCTGGGCACGACGAGCGGGCCTATTCGGGGAACTGCCCGATCGACTGAAGGTACTCAATCGAGGCCAGCACATCCGCCTGGTACGGTTCAATCGTGGCGGCCTCGGTGGTGCCGTGGAAGGTCTCGACCTCGAGGCTGTAGGCGCCCGCGAAGCCGGCGCTATCCAGGATCGCGAACACGCTCGGGAAATCAACCATCCCCGTGCCCAGGCGCGGGAGCACGTTCTCCGCCCGTGTTGCGCCGCGGGTGATGTCCTTGAGGTGAACGTGGAAGACGTGGTCCGCCAGCATCCGCAGTGCCTCGGCGCCGCCGGCGCTATCCAGGTCGGCGTTGTAGTAGAGGATATTGGCGGTGTCGAAGTTGATCCCGAGGTTGGCACGATCGACCTGCTCGAGCGTGCGGAGTGCCTCGGCCGCATTCGCGGTGATCCCCCCATGTATCTCGAGAGCGATCCTCACGCCGCGGTCGGCGGCAAAGCCGCAGAGCTCCCGCAGCAACTCGTAGATGGCCCGGCGAACCGTCTCCTGCTCGTCGGCGGAGGCCGCGCTGCCGTCGGCCAGCGCGGCATGGTGCACGCCGAGGACGATCAGCCCCGCTCCCAGCGCCACGGCGAAGTCGATACGGCGCTGTATGATGCCGGCCGAGCCGGGGTAGCCCAGGTAGCCGAAGACATCGAGGCTGTCGACGGCCATCCCGTGGCCCTCGAGCAGGGCCTGCAGGTCCGGCACACTGTAGCGCCAGTTGCCGTGTAGCGGGGTCGGGAGCATCAGTTCGGGGATGAGCGAGCCAGGGCGGACCTGCTCCGCCGGCAGCTCCACCCGTCGGATGGGTGTGTGCGCCACCCGCGCGAGGCACTGGGCGACATCATACTCACCCCACGTGTAGCAGTTGAAGCTGATTGCGAAGCGGTCGATAGTCAGCATCCGTTCTTCTTCTCCACCGCATTGGGTCACCGATGGTTCCTGCGACGCCCTGCGGGCTCCGCAGCGGACGCCCAGAGACACGCATACCTGAGCGCAGCCGTCGGTTCAGGGGCCACGGTACTCACCCCGCAGCCCGTCCGCATACCCCCGGCAGGCGCACATGCACCGGCACTCCCCCGGTCGGTCCTGCCCGGCGAGACGGGTGTCCGCTCGTGGCGCGCGACTCGCGCCATGGTCCCGCCAACGATCGGGCCTGCAGGTCGCGCCGGAGGCGTGGCACGCCGCAGTTCACTGGTTGACGGGATTGCCGACGATCTCGACAGCGTCGATCTCGTTCCACCCGGGCACGGAGGTGTCCACATGGATGCGATAGGCGTTGGCGTGCACCTGGGTCTGCAGCGGCACGTTCAGCACCCCCGCGGGTGGCGCAGTTGTGTCGGCGCCCTCCCAGATGGTGACCCACTGCGCGTCGCGCACGTCCTGAGCCTCGATACGGCGGACGAACCCCGGTCCGCAGTTCTCGTGGATGTTCATCTCCGTGGGCGCGATCACCCACAGGAGTTCGACCTGCAGCCATTCCATTCCCCCATCTGCGACGGGCGGCGCCCAGGCGCTGCTATAGTCGCCGGGCGGCGAGTTCGGCATTCCGGTCGCCTGCCACGGCGCATAGGCCTGGTCGCGCTCCGCGCCGTTGAAGGTGGCGGAGGCCAGGGCGTTGTCCGCCCACAGCCGATACGCGCCGGTGCTCAGGCCGCTGCCGTAAGCCCCCACCAGGTAGGTGCCCAGAAGCGAGACGGCGTCGATCTCATTCCAGCCCGGGATTGCCGTGTCGATCTCAACGCGCACACGCCTGGTCGGGCGGCCGAAGTCCTTTGCGTCGACGACCCTTGCCATCGGGCCGGTGCGCTCATCCGCCTGCGCCGGCGTCTCGAATACCGTCACCCAGTCCGCCGTATCCAGTGGCTGCATCTGCACTCGGCAGACGCTTCCGGCGCCACAGGTCTCGATGATCTGGATGCAGTCGGGGGTGACAGGCCAGGCGTAGGTCACCTCGAGCCACTCGACTTCGCCGTCCTTGACTCGCGGCGCCCAGGCGGTCGGCAGGTCGCCATAGCCGGCGGTATTCGGCGGTCCCAGCACCTGCTCTGTTGACCACGACCCCGTCTCACTATACGAGCTGCTGGCGATCGCCTCCACAGCCCACTGCCGCTGCCACTGCAGCTCGCGAGCGTTCGGCGTCCACTGCGTGGTTGGACCATCCTGGGCGAAGGTCCCCAGCGCACAGACCATCATCCCCATCATGAGGGCGATGCCCCTGACCCACAGTCCATGGCTCCACCTTGCCATCGGGATGCACCTCGTCCTTCGTGTTGTACCGGGGGTCGCGGTTCCAGCCAGTCTCTGGCGAGGTTCCGCGTCCGGTCGCGCATGCGTGCGCGTCCCTCCACAGTTCGGCGCGGGGCTGCCGTGGGCCTGCCGTCTCCTGCAACGCCAGTGCCGGGAAGGCGTCGCGGGGCGAGTGCGCGTCGCACGGGCGCCACGTCCGTGAGTGATGCGGGCTCGGCACATACCGCCGCCGGACTATGCTGTGTCACTTCCGTGAGATAGGCATGGTGTCCCGGGACTGAAGTGGTGGAAGTCGCAGACCGCACCAGAAGGAGGCAGCCGTGCCATCGCGGATACACCCGCGTTGGACACCCCAAGACAGGAGGTATGCGCCGTGAGCCGACCATCCGGCAACGCTCCGGAATCACCGCGTCCAGGCGGCTGCCCGCATTGCGAGTACCTCCTGACCCCTGGGTCGGACAGTGTATGCCCGCGCTGCAAGAAGGCGCTGGACGACGTTCCCGCGCCGGGAGCGGGCTCGGGCGGCGCACCTGCCCCCTTCCCGCCGGGGGCCGTGGAATCCGCCACGCCGCGCTACGCGCTCTCCTGCTGCTTGCGGGCGAGAATCGCCTCCACCATCGCTACATTCTCTTCGACCATGTCGTCCTTGTCGCCGCGGTGCATGCCGACGTTGCATACGTCGCCGGGCTTGATGTGGTCGAAGCAGTACTCGAAGGCCATGAGCGGGTCAATGCGCCCCGCGCCCATGATCTTGTATGCGATGCAGGGCTTCTCGATTCGCTGGATGCACTCATAGGCCGCAGGCAGGTCGGCAAGCTGGAAACGGTGGCCGGTCCCCGCGTGCAGGCTGCCGCAGTTGAAGATGCACACGACATGGAAATCCACCAGATCGAGCGAGTTGATCCAGTCGTGTACGGCGGGTGAATGGCCCGCCGCGCCAATCGGCAGCCCGATGGACTTCGCATGGGCGACCCATTCCTCGAGCATCCTGGCGTCCTGCTCCGTGTAGAAGCCGTCCATGTAGCCGCCGTGGAAGTAGGCGGCGGTGGCGCCGATCTGTTTCGCCTCGTCGAGCGCATCCATCATGCTCGGGTGCGAGCGCATGGCGAGCTGGCCGATCCACTGCATCGGGCCCTTGTCGGCCAGGTAGCGTCTGGTGGTGTTGATGACATGCTCGGTCTCGTTGTTGGTGACGAAGGTGTTGATGCCGGCTTCCCAGGCGCGTTCCCAGGTCTCCAGGATGCGCTCGGGGGTATTCCAGGTCTTCATCTCCACGTCGCGCTCGGGGTTCTGGTGCGAGAAGCCGCCGAACGGGTTGGCGCCAATGAGCAGACGGGTAAGGGTGAGGCCGCAGAAGTCAACGGTTGGCAGCATAGGACATCTCCATCGTGGAATGGTACAGAGAGTGGTCTCAATGACAACTCGCGTCAATGGACGGCCTGTGCCTTCCCCGCCGCCCCGCCGAATTCCTGCACTCGCCTGACACCGAGGCCGGACCGCGACGAAGACAGCAGGCGACAGTGCCCCCGGTGTCGAAGCGAGCAGAGGCATCGACGGCCTCAACAGACATCGGGCACGTCCGCAGTCCCTGGGAGGAAGGTGACACTGGTGACGATACCGCGCCATTGGTCGGTAATCTCAGCGCTCGCACTCGTGATCTGTCTCGCGCGCGGAGCCTGCGCGCTGGAGGCGTACGGCGTCTCCGCCGTCGAGAAGATCACCCGAGACCAGGAGCCATCGGAGGCATGGTCGCCGGGGCGGGTGGACCTCGAGTGCGCCGGCAACGAGTGGGAGGCATTCCAACTGGCAATCCGCTCTGATGCCGAGGAGCACGTGACGATTTCTGTCGGCGCACTCTCCGGGCCGGCGGGAGCCACCATCGGTTCAGAAGAGGTACGGGTCTACCGCGTCGAGTGGGTGGATGTGAACGCGCCCTACGAGGTGGACAAGCCCTCGGAGAACCCCGACTTCCAGCCCGATCCATTGGTGCCCGTCCTCGACCCGGCCGAGGGCTTCGCCGTCGAGCCCGGGCAGAACACCGTGCTGTGGCTGAGTGTGCATGTGGCCGAGGGGACGCCTGCCGGGGAGTATGCGGGAACTGTCACAATCCAGCCTGCCGAGGGCGCGCCGGTCGAGCTTGCCGTCGCCCTGCGGGTACGCGGCTTCTCGCTGCCACGACGGCCAATCCTGCAGAGCATGATCGGTCTGGCGACAGGGAGCATCTACACCGCCCATGGGTGCAAATCGCCCGAGCAGCGGGAGCAGATCATCCGCCTGTACCTCGATGAGTACATCCGCGCGCGGCTTTCACCCTTCCTCTACGCCCCGGGCACCATGGCCTTCTCCCCCATCCCCGATGCGCAGATCAAGTGGCGCTTCGTCAAGCATGCCGACGGCACGCCGACCGGGGAGGTAGCGCTGGATTTCGAGGGCTTCGACCGCGAGGGCGAACGCTATCTGAACGAGCGCAACGCCTTCAGCGCCTTCAACTTCGCACCCTACCTGTGGATCAAGCAGGAGCGCGAGGGCAAGAAGCAGATGGTCCTGCGCTTCACCGATGCCGAGGGCACCGTAGTCCTGCGTGAAGACCCGCCGGGCACGGTGAATCCGGCATACGACACGCTGGTGGTCAACGTGTTCCGGGGCATTGCCGCGCACCTGGAGCAGAAGGGATGGCTGGATCGGGCCATCTACTATGTCACCGATGAGCCATCGGAGAGTGACACGCCGGAGCTCAAGCACATTTGCGAGCTGGTGCGCGAGGCCGACCCTCGCATCCGCACCTCACTGACCTACGACCCCGCCAACCGGCCTCGACTTGCGGAGCTTGTGGATGAGAATGGCAAGTCGCTGATCTCGGTCTGGATACCCTACTGCTCGCAGTACCGCGAATCGGTCGCCGCCGAGCAGCGGGCGAAGGGAGCCGACTACTGGCTCTATGATGTGAAAGAGCACTGCCTGATCTCCGACACAGGGCAGGAGAATCGGGCGATGTTCTGGGAGGTCTGGGACCGCGACGCGGAAGGCTACCTCTACTACCTGTCGACGTGGTGGGGACGCGAGGCCACCCCGTGGGTGCGCCCCAACTTCCTGCTGCCCGAGTTCACCTACAAGTACCGCCATGGAGACGGCTACTTCTTCTACCCGCCAACTGTGGAAGTGGCGCCGGGGGAAGCCATGCCCGACCGCGTAGTCCCGACAATCCGCTGGGAGCTGATGCGGGAGGGCGCCGAGGACTACGACTACCTCCGCATGCTCGAAGGGCTCGTCGAGCAGGCTCAGGCCCGTGGCGTCGGTCCGATAGACCAGGGCGTCGCGGCGCTGGGGCAAGCGAAGGCCTTCGCGGCCCAGGTCGCCTCGCCGGCCAACAGCTACGCGATCCGCGACCTGCAGTTCGAGTTGAAGGAGGGCTGGACCGCGGGGCTCGAGGAAGGCTGGCTGCATCATCAGGGAGGCGTCGCCAGCGACCTGCCGATCCGCATCAAGACCGACCTGCCCGACGGCCCGTGCCAGCTGGTGCTGTCGATCTATGACGATCAGGAGTACCGGGGCCGGCCGTACTCGCGCTTCCGGGTGAACGGCGAGCTGTACTCCTCGCCGGGTTCGAGCGCGAAAGGCCCCGTCTCAGTCCAGGCGGGGACAGTCCAGGTCAAGGACGGCGCATGCGAGTTCATGCTGTCCTCGGTTGCCGAGGAGCGCGGGGTAATCATCTACCGTGTGGGCCTCAGGCGCATGGCCGGGGGCGCGACGGAGGGCCTTTGCGCAACGCGCTCGGCGGTCGCAGAGGCCATCGAGGCGCTGACGGCGGCGCTCGGCGGAAACTGACCGGTTTCCCGAACGGGTACCACACTGGACCGCGACGGTCTGCAACTTCGACAGCGCAAGGAGTGACAGACGATGGGATCCGGCTTCGAGCCCGACTGGCGCGAGAGCTATCTTGCCGGTGAGCCGTTACAGATCGGCAATGACATCCAACTCCTGCTTGATGACTACATGGTGGAGGACCGGTTCGGCCTGCGACGGGTGATCGGGCCGGTCGAGAAACACCCGGAGAACCCCCTGCCCATGGGGGCTCCCCTGCCGGGAGAAGCCGGCATCGGCCTGCGCCAGGTGCTCTATGACGCGGCCGAGGGCTGCTACAAGGGGTGGTACTGCGCCTACCGGCACCAACCCGGTGTTGAGACCGGCTCGAGTCACTCGACACTGTACGTGCAGAGCCCCGATGGCATCGCCTGGCATCAGCCCGACCTCGGTCTGTTCCTGGAAGCCGAACCGCGCATGCCCAACGCCGTCCTGCACCAGGAGACGGGCACGTGCCTTCTCGAAGACATCATCCTCGACCCGGATCCCGTCGACACCGCGCGACGGTTCACCGCTCTGGTGAAGATGGTCCCGCCGGGGGAGACCGACCGATGCATCGTCATGATGCACTCTGCCGATGGCCGCGAGTTCACCCCGGCCCCGCAGCCCGTGCTGTTCCGGGGCGCTTCAGACGGCTCCTACTCCCTGGTGCGTGACCCACGGCGAGACGCATGGCTGCTCTACCGTCGTCCGCCGACCCGTGCGCTCAAGGCGGAGGGCTTCTACGCAGGGGTGAACACCAAGCGGCGGGTCTCGGTGTCGCTGAGCCGTGACATGCAGCACTGGACACATCCCCGCGCCGTGGCTCTGCCCGACGAACTCGACGTCGAGGACGTCGACTGGGTCAAGGTGACGCGGTGTGGCGGTCTCTTCCTGGGAGTGATCGGCCTGATGAACAACGCGGCCGACTCGCCCAGGCATACGCACCTCATCTGGAGCCGGGACGGCTTCGCCTGGGAGCGGCTGCCTGACCGTCCCCAATTCGTGCCCAACGGCGCGCCGGGCGAGTGGGACCAGGGCTCGGTGAGCGTCGAGGCCGTGGTCCCCGAAAGCGACCACATCCGCATCTACTACATCGGGGGCAATGTAGCCCAGGCCGAGACCCGCCTGCCCACGGTACGCGGCACCGGCTTCGCCACCATCGGCCATGACCGCTGGGTCGGCCAGCAGGCCGGCCCCGAAGGCGGCTACCTGCTGACCCGCCAGTTCATCCTCGAGGGAGACCGGTTGGAGGTCAACTGCCGCAGCGGGGTGAAGCGTCCGCCGTCGCCGGAGTTCGGCGGCCTGCTCCGGGCGGAGGTTGTGGCGGAGCCGGTGGAGCACTTTCCTGCGGATACCTATCCCGGCTATGCCATGGAGGACTGCGACCCGGTGGCGGTCACCGACAACCCGCGGCAGGTCATCACCTGGAACGGCTCACCGGACCTGTCGGCGCTGCGGGGCAGCCCGGTCTACATCCGCTTCTCCCTGCGCAACGCAACGCTGTACGCTTTCAGAGCGGCGATGTGCCAGTAACTCCGGGGACACCATACTTATCGCGCAGAGAGGCCACAACTCCCGGTCGCCCGGACGCAGGGGGCCCGGTGCAGAAGCCCACGCAGGGCAGCCACACGGGTTCAGGCTGCGACGGCATGCAGCGCTCCGTTTGTGCCACGTCTGTCTGGTAGACATGCTGTCTCAACATTGGGAGAAGGGCAGCAGAGGAAGCGGCGCCGGCAGCGGAGAAGGACAGAGACCGAGTTGCGCGTTGGGTCGAGTAGCATACGCGGCGCATTGGGAAGCAATCGCGCGGCCGCACTCTCGGCACAGGCCGGCCTTCTCGCAGTGGCGCCATCTGAGAGCGATACTGGATCGAGCCATGCTCAAGCGTTTCACCCTTGCCTGGCGTCTGGCGCTCGGAGCGACCGCAGTCACGGCGGCATTCCTGGCGCTGGTCTATACGGGGCTTCTGCGGCTGGAGGTTCCCAACCAGCACTGGTTCGCGCACTCCCACTACACCTGGAGCGCTCTTCTGCTCTTCCCGTTCGCCGCGCTCGGGCTGCTGCTGGCGGCGTTGGCCGGCGCGCTGCGCGCCCCGAGGGCCCGCGCCCACTGGGTGCTCGGCGCGGCATTCATCTGTGCCTGCGCCTGCACCATCGGCACCCGCGCCGCGACCCCCTCGGGCATTGTCACGATAGCCTCCACGATCATCTGCGACGGGTCCAACAGCTACTTCAACACCGCCGTGGACAGCCCTGATTCGTTGGCCCTGGCGCGCGAGTACCCCCAGCGGATGGCCAACCTTCGCCTGCATGCCGCCACGCAGTCACCCGGGGCCATGCTGCTGCATGCGGCCCTGCGCCGCTGGTACCTGCGCTCCCCCGCCCTGCAGGGGCTGATGGAATCGCTCCTCTGGATGTGCTCCTACACCCGCACCAGCGAGGTGGCGGATGTCCTCAATCGCCTGTGGCAATTGCATCTTTCGGGGCCGGATGTCGGCGCGGCAACGATGATCGGGCTGCTCTTCCCGCTGCTGGGCGCCCTGGGCGTCTTCCCGGTCTTCGCCCTGGCACGCCGTCTGGGCGGGGGCCGCGCCGCTCTGCTGATCACCGCGCTCTACGCAGTGACGCCCTCGCTCACCTGGTTCACTTCCTCCATCGACCAGCTCTATCCCCTCCTGGCGACGTGCATCGCGCTGCTCCTGTACCACGCGGCCCGTGGCCGTCGGGGCTCGTGGGCTGCCGCGAGTGTCGCCGGCCTGCTGGCAGGCCTCGGTATATTCCTGAGCTTCGGCTTCGTGGTAGCCGGCGCAATCGGGGCTCTGTTCGTGGGATTGGCGGCCTGTCGCGGGTTGGGGCGCGGCGGCGACCGGGCCGCGAGCGTCGCGACGGCTCAGCTGGGGATTCTGGGACTGTACGCGCTGGGAGCCTTTGCGGTGCTGCTGGCGGTTCAGTTCGGCCTGGGCATCGACCTGGTTGGGGTGGCACGGGTCTCGGGGGACTTGCGCACGAAGCTGTACCTGCACGACTTGCCGCGCCCCTTGCTCACCTGGGCGCTGCTCAACCCGGTCGAGTTCATGATTGGCCTGGGCTGGTCGAGCAGCGTACTGGTCGTGGCCGCGCTGGTCTGGCAGCGCCGCGTGCGCGGCCGCGGCATACTGCTCCTGTGGTCCTCGCTGGCGGTGCTGCTGTTGCTCGATCTCAGCGGCGCGGCCAGGGCGGAATGGTCACGCCTGCTGCTGTTCGCCATGCCGCTCTGCCTGCTGGGCGCCGCCGGCGCGGTCCGCACGCTCAGGCTGACCCAGCCGGGACCCGCAATGCTGCTGGTGCTGGCGCAGGGGCTCTATGCGCTGATTGGCTACCAGCTTTTCGATGTATGGGGCTACTGGACGATCCCGTTCCGCAGTTGATTCCGGGATGCCGGGATGCCGGGATTCCGGTGTTCTGGGGCACACGTCAGGCAGCGACTGAGTGGAGAAGGATTCCACACGGAGGCGTCGAACACTAGTGACGAGTCTGGGGCGCAAGCCCCATTCTCTTGGCTGTGCGGTGGGTGCATGGTCGTTCACAGAACTATGCCAGGAGGCGAAGTACGATGAAGCAACGTGGGTTTACGCTGATCGAGTTGTTGGTTGTGATTGCCATAATTGCCATTCTCGCCGCTATTCTGTTCCCTGTCTTTGCCAGGGCTCGCGAGAAGGCTCGGCAGTCGTCGTGCCTGTCCAACGTCAAGCAGATCGGGCTGGGGTTCCTGCAGTACGCTCAGGACTATGACGAGATGTGGGTGCCGGCCGCTCAGTATGGCAACCCCACCCCTCCCCCGGCCTACCTGACCTGGCCGGGCCTGCTGCAGCCGTATATCAAGAACACTCAGCTGCATCGCTGCCCCTCCGACGCAACCTATGGGTGGAACGGTGGCCTGAGCAACACCACGAGCGTCGGCTACGGCATGAATCGCCTCTGTAGCACTCTCTCCCTGGGGAACATGAAGGCGCCGGCCCAACTGATCGTCATGGGAGATGCCGGTGTTCTCGCCGACGGCACGAGCCGCTACTATCTCATCGATGGAACCGTGGACCAGGCCGATAACGCCGTGCCGCCGCGGCCCAACCACAACGACGGCGCCAACATGTGCTTCGGCGACGGCCACGGCAAGTGGCTCTCCAGGACCTCCTACAGCGCCTGGAGCGGCACGGTGGCCCCGCCGGACGCCAACATGTGGACGCCGTAGCCGCTACGCGGTCCGGCAGCATCACGACGCCCGCGGGATAGTCAGTGCCGCGGACATCGTGGCGATTGCGCGGCAACGCCACAATGGCGGGAGTGCCGGGCCGGATTGGCCCGGCACTTCCACTTTGCTCCGGCTCGCGGCAAGCGCCATCGCTCCGCGGGTAGCCGCGTCTGTAGCCGGGCACGTCTGCGGCCTGCGTCCGGGAGCCCGGCCGGGGTTGGCACGCGGCCATCATGCCCAACACTGCACTCACACAGATCTTGTTGCGGGAGGATCACTATGCGCGTCTACATACTTACCGATCTCGAGGGCATCAGCGGCGTTACGCTCTGGAGCCAGTGCGGCCCGTCCGGGGGCGCGGCCTACGAGGCCTCGCGCCGTCTGCTCATGAGCGATGTCAACGCGGCCGTCGACGGCTGCTACGACGGCGGAGCATCGCACGTTGTCGTGCTCGACGGCCACGGCTGGCCCTGCAACATGGTGCCCGAGTTGATGCACCCGGGCGCCGAGTACATCTGCGGGACCGGCTTCCCCGCCGGCTGGGGCATGGATGAGGGCTTCGACCTCGGGATGCAGGTCGGCGCCCACTCGATGAACCGCACCAGGGACGGCGTACTGTGCCACACGCAGAACCACACGACCGACGCGCGCTACTGGTACAACGGCCGGGAGATGGGCGAGCTGGGCCAGGGGGCCATCGAGATGGGCCACTTCGGCATCCCCTGCGTCTTCGTGACCGGCGACGAGGCAGCCTGCCGCGAGGCGACTGAGTTCTTTGGCGAGCACTGTGTAACCGTAGCGGTGAAGAAGGGCTATGCCCGGCAATGCGCGCAACTGCTCTCACCGGCGACGACGCGCGAGCTGATCCGTGCGGGCGCGAGGGAAGCCATGACCCGCGGCGGGCTGGTGAAGCCGTTCACCATCGACTTCCCCGCGCAGGTGCGGCTCGAGACGCTCGTGGAACCTGCCCCGGACGAGTGGACCTGGGAGCAGATCGAGGGCGCCGAACACCGCGTGCGTGAGGGTGTCTGCGACAACGCGCTGAGCATCTACAGCTTCTAGTTCCGGGGACACCATACTCGTCTCACAATTCGTCCACAGTCACCGCGCGGCGAGCCAGGTGGAGTGCCTCTCGCCGTTCCCGCGCCCCCAGCGCCTCATCCCACGCCCATGCCGTTACCTACCTCCACGACCGTCTCCCCGTCGAGGTCCAACGAAAGCTGCAGGACCCCTTCGGGGCCACTCTCAATACGCTTCCCGTTGACAGCATATTCGGTGTTCGGCCGGACACGAAAATCTCCGTCGCTCACCGTCAACGTCGAAGCGCCCGTCCCGTTCATCACAAGGACAATGGCACTCTCATCGTACTGCACCGTCACCACATTGACCGGCTGCTCCGCGGTGAGCGTGACCGGGATCCTCCTCAGCACTGCGGTCTCGTTCTCTCCCAAGTCCAGTCTGGTGCGAGCCCCCTCAGCGTCCACCGTGGTCATGAAGGAGCTCGGTACGATCACGCCCCGCGCATCGGAGAGATACGCCTGGTGCAGACTCCGGTCTCCGCGCCACCCGTACACTCCCGGGTTCAGGGTGACCAGCCTCTGCCGGCCCTTCACATACCCAGCATGCAATTCCTCGAAGGTGAGGGGATACATGTACGCAGAGATCTGCTTCCTGGGCAGATGAACGCCAAGGTCTCCGTAATGGAAGAACAGATTGCCGAACCGCAGCTTGTCCTGCAGGTCTCGGTACAGGCAGAGCGCTCCCTGGTCTCCCTTGTCCATCACGGCGTCAGGGTTCGCCAACGCGGCCGGCGTCGGCGTCAGGTGCATCCAGGGGCCGGCAACAATCTCGCTGTCGTGGATGATGTAGGTCTCGCGCATGACCGTCCGAGTGGGCGAGGTGCCATTCGCGATCACCGTGGCGCCTTTGGAGTGCATCCTCCTGGCAAAGGCAACCATCGCCTCCTGCTGGAGCAGGGCGACCGAAGCCTTCTTTTGCCCGATGGTCTTCGTCTCCGGATCGAGTTCGGCAGTATGGCCATCCCAGGTGTCGTAGGTGAAATCGGCTCCGTAGCACGCGCCAAAGCCGTCCATGAAGGCGAGCTTGCAGCCCATCTCATCGACCATCACGTCCACGCTCTTCATCAGTGCCTGCCCGAGCCTGTTATTCGGGGTGGCGTAGTACGTACGCCAGCGCCAGCCCTGGCTCAGTCTCTCGTCACTGAAATACCATTCCCCTTCGCTGTAGAGCGGCAGCGAGCCGTCGGGATTCGTCACGAGCGAGTCGGGCATAGTCTCTCGCGGCCGGTCGGTGGCATACAGGCTGTGAGCGATGTGGAAACCCATCTTCAGGTCCGGGTACAGCTTCTGCACCGCCGCGATGCGCTCTGTGAGGCGCTGCCTCTCCTTTGGATAGCTCAGGAACTCCACGCCTTCAAGGGAGACCTGGTTGTCGTCCGCGGGATGGGTCAGCCCCCCGATGACAAGGTACTTGAGCCCTCGTGACTCGATGTACTCTTTCGAGGGGTCCGCGCCGTCTCGCACGTAGTGGTTGATCCCCAGTCCACCATCGATCGTCCCGTTGCGGTTCTCGACCGTCCTCACGGCGTTGATGAAGTCGTAGTAGTCGCCGGTGCTTTGCGGGTATATCGCCCACTCCAGCGTGTATGATGCGCCAACATCCATTGCGAAGCTGTCGGAGAGCAGCGAAGCCTGGCCCTGGGCGAAGGTGCCCCTGGATTGCGCGATGAAGACGTCATCGAGCGCTATCATACCGATCCCGAGGTTCGGCTTCCCCAGAAAGACGGTGGAGTTCGCGCCGAGCTTGACCGGGCTCCTGGTCTCGGTTGCCTCATTGCCAGCCAGGAACGCGCGCTCAAAGCCCTTTCCGCTGGCGTCGAGGGTGCTGCCCAGGAACATCCCCAGTGCCTCCGGTGTCGTGTTGACGACTGTATCCTCGACGCTAACTCTGTCGGGATACAACTTCACCAATCGGTCGATCGAGTAGAATTGCCCGGCCGCTTTCACCTCGTAGGTGATCGCATCCAGCCTCTGTGTAGAAACCTGCCATCCTGCCTCGGCGTCGGCAGGGGCGTCAGACACGGTCAGTCTGTTGTAGCCCCCGTTTGGGTACGAGCAGTAGGTTTCTATGGGATACCTCTCGCCGCGCACCGTCAGGAGCAGTCCGCCGCCCTTCCCCAGATCGAGTTGGTATTCAACAGGCGGTGGGGGCGGCGGGAGCGCAGGTACCGTCACGCTTGCCGGTGGCGGCACTGCGGGGAGCCCCCGGGGGTACGTGAAACTGAACTCGGAGGAGGCCTTCTCCTTGCCCGCCGCCTCCCTCACCACCGCCTGAACCTTGTAGTCTCCGGGCAACAGTTCCTGAGTGCTGAAGATACAGTCCTGCTCTCCGGAGTCCGGGATCGGCGAGATCTCCCGGGCCTCGATTACGCCGCGCTGTGCCTCCGACAGCGTGATGGAAACTTCCTCTCCGTGAGCCACCGGGAGTATCCCGGTGAGGTCCAGAGCGGCAATCACCTCGCCCTCATCGAGGTAGAGGAATGGCGTTACCCTGATCCTGCCGAAGCTGGAGGTGTCCTTCCCCATCACACCCGCGTCTTTTCGGTACTCCGCCATCACCTCTCCCGCGGAGAGTGCCCGATCGTAGATCCTGGTCGTACCGATGAGTCCGTCGATCGGCTGACCTGAGCACGAGAGAGTGAAGGGTTCGGTCGCGGGAGCCTGTCCCTTACATGGGCCGCTGACGTCTGCAAGTCCATCGACAAACAGCGTGGCGGTATCGCCCTTCCTCACGACCGCGACATGGTAGAAGGTGTGCTTGGCAAGAGGCCTGTCGGAGATGACCGGCTCGGTGCCGTTGCTCGTGGAGTTGTTCCTGAAGCACAGCTTGGAGGTTGCTCCGTCCACCCGGAGCATGCGACCCGATTGGCCGAGCACCTCATTGCTGAAGATCGTCCAGTTGGTGGTGGCATCCGCAATCGGCGCATCCAGTCTGATCCAGGCCATGAAGGCGCTGTCGCCTGCCGTGCCGATTCGCGGGTCGCTTCCCAGAATGACCCTCGAATCCGCGCCACCAAACTTGAGAGCATATCCGTTCGCTGTGCTAACCCGGGAAGCATCGACGATGGTCCCATCGTTCCCGTTGCCGCTCGAGTCAACGGCGGTGTCCCCCCTGCTTTCAGCAAACGTGTAGTGAGCTACCAGCCCCGTTTCCGCGAAGCAATGCCCCGCGCACAATGCAAGCACCACGGCTGTCACCTGGCGAAGGAGCGAAGATACTCGCATGACCATGTCCCGCCTCACGTTTACCCCTAAGCTGTTTGAGTTCCGGGAGTTCCGAGGACACCAGAGGTAGTTGCAGAAGTCACGATAGAGGAACTCTCGGCTCCTCATTGAATCTGTTTCTACCACGAAGACTGAGACCCGAAGGAGACGAGAGCATGCAGAGCGTAGCACAGATTTGGGGGCACATACAAGCGACTCTGTTCCCGCATCGGGAGCATTCGCTGGGTGAGCCGCTGACAGAGAAGCAGCAGCAGTTGGTTGCGGTGCTGGAGGTTGCGCGGATTGAGGAGCACATGCACATGCCTTCTGGTGCTCTGCAGTGGATGGGTCGCAAGCAGAAGGACCGGCGCGCGCTTGCGCGGTGTTTCGTGGCGAAGGCGGTCCTGAATCTGCCAACCACGAATTCCGGGGACACCATACTCATTACAGATTCGGGGGACACCATGCTTATTACACAGAAGAGCCACGACTCCCTTCCATCCGGATGCGGTTCAGGGCGCGCTTGGGCCGGCCTCGGTTGCCGCCGCCGCTGGCGGAGAGAGGCGATAGCCGCAGTGCTTCACGTATCACCGCGTTCCTGCAGAGAAGGTCTGGTGCCTTCGCACCTACGCATCGTCCAGCGGATGCGCTCTGTCCTCCAGCGGGAAGCAGACCTTGCCTCCACGCAGGTGGGAGGCGTAGATGCCCTGGATCATCTCCAGCGCAACCCGCGCGTTGTAGGCGTTGGAAACGGGCTGCCGATCCTGTTCGATCGAGCAGATCAGGTCCCAGGCGGCAAAGCGATTCGCATCCAGAAAGAACCTCGNNTCGCGCCCGGAGTGGGGTCCGGCCCCCAGATCGTGTAGTCCAGAGGCTCGGCGCCGGAGATGACGCGGTCCTCGACGAGCGGCACCATCTCGAAGCGTGAATCATCCTCAGGGGGACCCGGGCGCCTGCTGATGCGGAGGCCGCTGTCGGGCATCCCGCCATCGACGAAACGCTTCGACAGAGTGCCCTCCGTCCCGACCACCGTGAGCCCCATGTACACATTCCCGCTCTTTGAGTCGAGGAGCCCGCGCCTGCTCTCAAACACCCCGCGCACATCGCCGGGGAAACGGAAGTATGCGAATACCTCATCCCCCGCCGCGGGACCGATCGGCTCCACAGTCTCGGTCCTGTCGCCCGCAGCGACCCGGCAGCCGCCGCAGGTAACGTCCGCGTAGACATACTCAGGCGCGCCGAAGAGAAACGTCTGCAGATCGAGGATGTGGGTGCCGAGGACGATCAGGTCTTCTCCCCCGCCGCGGTGGTCGCACTTGCCCCTGCCGTAGGCTGTCACCGGGGCGCCGATCTCCCCAGCCTCCACCATTGCCTTCATGGTCCGGAAGGGCAGGGAGTACCTGCTCGGATGCGCCATGCAGAACTTGATCCGCTCGCTCTCCACGATCCGGATCATCTCGTCGGCTTCCCGCAGATTCGCAGCCAGCGGCTTCTCGCAGTAGATGTGACAGCCGGCCTCCGCCGTGGCCTGAACCTGCTCGAGGTGGTCGTAGGGATGGCGGGAGGTGAGCACCACGATGTCAGGCGGCTCATCGGCCAGCATCTCGGCCAGTGTCGCATAGTGCCGCCCCGCGCCGGTATGAGCCAGCTTCTGATCGAGGTCCTCGGCGTTGGAGTCGACATGCGCAATGATATCCACGTCGGGGAGCCCGCGGAAGGCCGTATCCAGGCCGTGAAGCCCCAGCATGGGTTTGGAGGTGTCCTTGACGATCCCGACCCGCCATGTATTGCCCATCAGTACGGCCCCCCGATGCTGCGTCCGCCGTCGATGACATAGTTCGCCCCGGTGATGAACGAGGCGTCGTCCGAGCACAGATACAGGATCAGCTTCGCGATCTCGTCGGGCTCCGCGGCCCGGCCCAGGCGAGTGCTCATCTTCGCCATCTCCGGCCGAGTCAGGACCGGGCCGGGCGATACACAGCAGGCCCGGACGCCATGCGGCGCGCCGTAGATGGCCGCGCCCTTCGTGAGCCCGATCATCGCGCTCTTCGCGGCAGCATAATCCAGCGAGCTGCAGCCGGTGACACCATCAACCGAGCCCATGTTGATGATCACGCCCCGCTGCTGCCGGATCATGTGCCCCAGCACCGCATGGCAGAAGTAGACGGCGCCCTTGAGGTTGACATCCAGACCCCAGTCGATGACCTCGATGTCGAGTTCGTGGAAGGGCTCGGAGCGCCCGAACACGCGCCTGGAGTTGCCGCCGGCGGAGTTGAGCAGGATGTCGACACTCCCATACCGCTCGACGGTAAGCTCGACGGCGGCCTTCACCTCGTCATAGCAGCGAACATCTACCCGCATGCCGAGGGCCTCACCGCCCGCCTCACGGATCGTGTCGGCCGCCGCGGCGACGGCGTCTTCGTTGACATCGGTGAGCACCACGCCGGCGCCGTTCTCCGCCAGGCGCAGAGCAGTCTGATAGCCAATTCCGGATGCGGCGCCGGAGATGATTGCCACGCGGTCGGCAAAGCTCATGTGTCGCTCCTTAGCGGCAGCGGACCGAGCGTGCGGCCGCCGTCGATGAGATAGTTCGCGCCTGTGATGTAGCCCGCCTCGTCCGAGGCCAGGAAGGCGGCCAACGCCGCCACCTCGGCGGGCTGTCCCCCGCGCCGCAGCCAGGTGCCGCGCGGGAGGTCAGGGCGCGGTTCGGGGACGATGAGTCCCGGCGAGATGCAGTTGACGTTGATGCCGTACTCGCCCAGTTCCATCGCCAGCGTCATCGTCAGCGAGATGATCGCCCCCTTCGCGGCCGAGTACTCCGCCCAGTTGGGCAACCCGCACACCCCCGCGATCGAGCCGAAGTTGATGATCTTCCCGTACCTGCGCTCGATCATCTGATCGAGCACTGCCTGCGTGCAGATCATGGTGCCGTGGAGGTTCAGGTCGATGACCCACTTCCAGACCTCCTCCGCCATGTCCTTGAACGCCGATGTCTTCCCCAACAACGCGGCGCCGCCGCCGGCGTTGTTGACGAGGATATCGAGCTTGCCGAAGCGGCCGATGACGGTCTCGACCATGGCACGCACTTCGGCGCTCTTCGTGACATCCGCGCCGAATGCGTCGGCCTGCCCGCCCTCCGCGACGATCTCCTCGACCACCGCCTGGGCGCCGTCGAGGCTGATGTCATCGACGGCCACGGCGGCCCCCTCGGCGGCATAGCGCAGCGCGATGGCCCGGCCGATGCCCTTTGCGGCCCCAGTGACAAGAGCCACCTTGTTCGCAAGCCTCNNCACTCATTCGGGTTCATCCCCTGTCCTGCTCGACGGTCCCACTCACGGAACGGTCAGTACGACCTTCCCGAGGTTCTCGCGGTTCTGGAGGATGGCGTGGGCCTCCTCGGCGCGGGCGATCGGCAGCGTGGCGTGAATGACCGGCCTGATCGTGCCCGCCGAGAACGGGCCCCACAGCACGCGCTCCAGGCCGGCGAGGATCTCGGCTTTCATCTGGGGCGTGCGGCTCCTGAGTGTGCTGCCGATGAGCCTGAGACCCCGCCGGAAGAAGATGTTCGCATCCAGCTCGGTCCTCGCGCCGCCCATCGTCGCGATCACGATCCAGCGCCCGCCGATAGCCATCTTCTCCAGGCAGCGGCCGAGGTCGGCACCGGCGATGCAGTCCAGCGCGATGTCCACCGGTTGCCGCTCCATGGCGGAGCAGAGGTCGTCCGTCGCGCGGTTGACGACGATATCCGCCCCGAGACCGCGGACGAAGGCTGCCTTCTCATCCGTGCTCACCGTCGTCATCACCGTGCCGCCGAGCGCTTTGACAAGCTGGATTGCGGCCATGCCGAGGCCGCTGGCCCCGGCCTGGATGAGCACGGTCTCGCCCGCCTTGAGGCCCGCCTCGATGCAGATGTTCAGGTACGAGGTGGCGAAGGCCTCCGGGATCGCCGCGGCCTGTACCATCGAGAGGCCCTTCGGAACTGGCAGAACCATGCTCGCGGGCACCGCCACCCGCTCTGCGTATCCGCCCCCGCCGAGCAGTGCGCAGACGGGGTCACCGACGGCGAACCTGCTCTGCTCGGGGGCGTGGCTGACGACACCGGCGACTTCGAGGCCCATCCACTCCGGCCAACCCGGCGGCGGGGGGTAGTCGCCGGCGCGCTGCATCAGGTCGGCGCGATTGAGCGCGGCGGCGTGGACGTCGATGAGTATCTCATCCCCCGCGGGCACGGGGTCAGGCACTTCGCTCCAGACGAGCGATCTGTCTTCTGCTACCAGGATGGCATGCATAGTCATCTCCGGGCTCTGGAGATATCGCGTCAGGCTTCAGGGAGCACGCCCGATCGTGGGACAGCTGTCTGCGTAGCATAGCTTCGATGACCGTGCACATATCCCTGCATCACGTTCGGCGGCAGAGCGGCCCTGATGCCCGCGGTGGCGTGTGGTCCGGTGCTCGCACGGCAGTGAGAAAGGCGGCAGCAGCCAGGAAGCAGATCAGACGCGGGTCCGAACGCGGCGGTAGCACATGCCGATAGTGCGTGGGGAGCGTGCTCGGGCTGTGCGGGGCGCATGCTCCCCCGAGCACAGGCGTTCGGGCTCACGGACGCGATAGTCGCGTATCCAGGAGAGGACTAGCTGGCCACGCCGCAGAATACGACCGCGCGGATGTGGATTCCAGCGGTACTCAGGAGCGCGGACGCATGCGGGGTTCACGTGCACGGGATTCAGCGGGCAGATATCTGTTCCACAGGGCGCCTGCCGTGTTGCTGTTGCTGCTGGTCGTGGTCGCGGGGGCGCATGCTGGCGAAGCAGGGCAGGGCGCCGTGGCGTGGAGTACGGAACGGACATGTCTCACGCGGACCGTGGGAGATAGCGATGCGGGCACATCGTGCGAGAGCCTGATCGCGCGCGGCGCGTCTCACGGTGTGCGGCCAACCTTGGGGAGCAGGCTGCTGCCCATACTCGCAAGGTCGGTTGGCTGGCCGCCGTACTCACTGGCCGAATCTGAGCCGGCGCTTCCGTTGTTGGCCGCCCATGTATCCACGCCGGCCCTGGCGGTCGGGCCCACCGACACTCCCGAAGCACACGACCTGCTCCCGGGGGAGACACTCACCGGCACACTCACCGGTCTGGAGGATGTCCTCTACTACCGCGTCGTGACGACCGAAGCCGCACCGCTCCGTGCCACACTTCAGGGGCTCTCCAATGGTCACGCGTTCGGTCTGGTGCTGCGCCGGGATTCCGTCACCGCTGAGCCACTTGCCCAGGCCCAGCAGGCAGTCCCGGGCTCTTACTTCCGCCCGCAGGACATCTCTGTCGAGCTACCCGACGCGGTGCCGGGCGTCTACTACATAGAAGTCCGCAAGATCAGCAGTGGCGAGGGACGCTTCCGGGTACTGGTGCGGCAGAGCGGCGCTGCGACGCCTATCAATCTCGGTGACGCACAGCCGATTGCACTTGGCGAGGATGACTGGCAACTCTACGAACTCAGCGTGCCTGATGGGGCCCCGGACTTGTTCGTGACCTTCCAGAAGACGGAGACACCATGGCAGTCAACGCTCACGGTGTCGCGCGATGGAGGGCATCTCCAGAGCCAGGCCGGCTCTGGAGACGGGATCATCCATCTGCAGCAACCGCCCGCGGGCACGTACGTGCTCGACGTCAGTAGCTCCCAGGGCGGCGCGGGGATACTGACAGCCACGACGTCGCTGCCCGAACTCGTGCCCGGACAGTTAACGTTTGGGACCATCTACCACAACGACGGGTATGACTGGTTACAGATGACGGTACCGGGGGGCGTTAGTGTCCTCAACTTCACGGTTGAGACGCTCGGGAATGTGTCGTCCCTCGACGTCTGGCGCGGCGAGATGGGAAGCGCGGAGCACTGGCGTGGATCGCAGTCGTTCGACCCGCCCATCCATCTGACGATCAGCGACCCGCAGCCGGGCCGGTACTACCTGCGAGTATACGACCACGGCCTGCTGACAGGCGGCACCCAGGTCCGCGACTACTCGATCATCGCATCCACCGCCCAGTCAACCGGACGCGTGGCCCCTCGTCAGATAGAGGCCAACGGGCCATGGAGACTAACGGTACAGGCCGCGGGGGAGGACAGCTTCAGTGCGGGTGCCGCGGCGCGGCTCATCGGCCCTGACGGGAGCACTATCGCCGGAGAGAGCGTGGAAGCTTCAGTGGACGGTCTCACACTGACCGCAGCGTTTGACGTCGCCGGCGCCCCACCCGGGTGGTATGACCTCCAGGTAGAAGGTGACGGCGTCACGCGTATCCAGGCAAGAGCGGTGGAGGTGACCGTGTCTCAGCAGCCCGTCGCCGAATCGATCAGCCCCGCGAGGGGCGGGAACAGGGGGATCGTCACAGTCACCGTCAGCGGACAGCACATCAACCCCTTCGCTACCCTGACGATGACCTGCGGTGAGGAGGAGCAGGTTGTGGAGCCCTGCACCGGCGAGGGCAACCACGACGGGACTCAGGCGGTGGCGTCGATGGACATGACAGGCCGTGCCGTCGGGCAATGCCAGGTGGTGCTCACAAACCCGGATGGGCAGACGACCTCGAACCCGCTCAGTTTTGACGTAGTGAGCGGCGGGCAGCCACAGGTCTGGGTCGAGGTATCTGGGAGCACCACTGTGCGGGCAGGCCGAACGGCCAGGTACTCGATAGCATACGGGAACTCCGGGGTCACGGACGCCTACGACCTGGTCATGATGATCCGGCTCGACGCGCAGGCCACGGCGTGGACGGACTACCCGATCCTTGTACACCCCGACTACGACGGCGTCACGAGTGATCTCGCTCAGGGCTGTGTGCTCGGATCTGAGTACGTCATACCCATCTGGCTCTTGCGGGTGCNNCACCCAGCACGCCTTCAGTCTCTATGTGGAGGCGCCGTCTTCGGGCACAGGGTCACCGGTGCAGGTGCACGTCGACGTACTCGAGGCGCCACGCTCACGGTTCTCCGAGACAGGCAGCATCGAAGATCTGGAGTACTCCCAGACGTTCCAGGACCTGGTCGAGACAATCTCGGACAAGGTAGCGGCTCAGTCACTGGTCCTCGCACCCGGCTCTGTCGTGCCGGGCGACACCCCATCCCGCGCCTCAATCGGCCAGAGCGTCAAGAGATTCTGGCAGGTCTGGCAGTCTCTCCCATATCAGCCGGGGCCGGGGCTGGTGGCCGGCGCGGTCGTCGGGGCCATGGTTGGAGGATGGGTGGGGGCCGCGGTAGGGATAACCATAGGGGGCGCCATCGACGCGGTCGTATTTGTCTACAGCTTCACCGAGCGCTACATGCAGACGGCGGTAGGCGTGCTGTCGTCAGCATCCATCCACTCAAACACCGTGGGGTCATACGACCCCAACTGCAAGCAGGGTCCATCAGGATTCGGCCCATCTCGTTTCGTGTCTGCGGGTGTCCCCATCAGCTACACGGTCGAGTTCGAGAACGATCCCGACAAGGCCCTTGCCGCTGCATATCGCATACAGATCAGCGATCAACTCGACGCAAGCCTCGACTGGAAGACATGCCGGATCACCGCAATAAGGATTGCCGACACGGATATCCCGGTGCCGGCCAACAGCGGAGCTCTCACAACCGCCGTGCACACGGTCGTGAGCCTGAAGGACCTGAACGATCCTGCATTCCCCGACTGCGCCCCGCAGCCGACTGCAGTGAGAATACACGTTGCCTGTGAGTTTGATGAGGCGACGGGCTTGATGGAGTGGACGTTCGAGGGCCGTGACCCTGTCACCGGCGAGTTGATAGACTTCCTGCCCCCCGACGTGTCTGAGGACGACCATCGAACACCATGGAACGATGCCGTGGCGCCGCAGGGGGGAGGCTGGGTCACGTACTCGGTGCAACCGCGCGGCGATGTGCCGACGGGGACAGTCATCCGCAACGCCGCGAGTATCACCTTCGACGCCAATGAGCCGATTGTGACCGACACAGTGGCGCTGACGGTTGATTCCGGGGCGCCGGCGAGCTGCCTTGGAGCCCTGCCTGCATCGGTGTCGGAGACGTTCACCGTGAGGTGGTGGGCCGAGGATGACGAGGGCGGCTCAGGCATCGCCAACCACGACATCTACGTCAGCAAGGACGGAGGGCCGTATGAGCGCTGGCTGGTGCGCACGACCGAAACATCGGCGCAATTCCTGGGCGAGATGAACTCGACGTACCGCTTCTACAGCGTCGCGCGCGACAGTGTTGGTAACGCCGAGGCGACGCCGGAGAGCCAGGAAGCACACACGACTGTCGGCATCCCGACCTTCGTGACCACCCTCCCCGATGGACTGCAGATGGTCTCGGTGCCGCTGGCTCCGCGAGACCCCGACCCTGCCGCTCTGGGCTTTCAGGCAGGCTGTTGGGCCCGCTGGAACCCGCATACCCAGCAGTATGTGCATTACAGCAGCGACCCGGAGCACTACACCTGGTTCACACCGGCCGAAACAGCCATCGGCAAAGGCTACTGGGGGCGCTTTGGGCAGGATGCTCGGGTGACCGCCGCAGGAGTCGCGGCCGACGACGGTGCGGAATACGTTCTGAGCATTGACCCGGGGCCGAATGGTGGGTGGGTGCAGATCGGATGTCCTCGCGCGACGGCGGTGCCGTGGGTCACTCACGGCACCGGCGCCTTGCGGGTGCGTGGCGGTGGTCAGGAACTGGCGCTTGCTGAGGCTGCCGCAGCGGGGTGGTGCGAGGACTACGCATGGGGCTACGCACCAGGTGCCGGGTACCAACTGGTGCGGGATGCCTCAGTCCACCCCGCGCCGGGAATTGACAGCCTGAGCCCGTGGCAAGGCTACTGGATGGAGTTCCACCGACCGTGCGAGCTCGTCTTCCCCACAGTTGCCGATGCAGCGGCCGCAACACGGAACCGAGAGCCCGCGCGAAGGGCCCGCGATGGCTGGACGGTGCTTCTGAAGGCTACAGCCGCGACGGGCGCGGTTTCGCAGGCGGTTGTCGGCAAAGCCGAGCACACCCGGCAGGCGGCCGCGCCGCCCCCATTCGTCGAGTACGTGCGCCTGACCATCGTCGGTGAAGAGGAGCCGCTGGGCATGGACCTGCGTGAGGCTGGTGCAGGATCATCCTGGGCGTTGGACGTGGCCACCGATCTCAGTGACACGGAAATCACACTCTCCTGGCCCGACCTCAGTGCTCTTCCTCTCAACAACCGCCCGGTGCTGACGGATACGCTATCAGGCGAGACGCGCTACATGCGCACATCGGACAGCTATGCGTTCATCAGTTCGACCGGGGGCGAATGCCGCCGCTTCCGATTGGAGATGGCGCCGCTCGGTGCGTACACTGCTGCTCTCGCGGGTGTTACCGCCGCTCAGACTACCGGCGGGCAGATCGACGTCCGCGTG
>DPJP01000490.1:8558-10661 GCA_003542955.1 Armatimonadota bacterium | reverse complement strand
GTTGCCTTCCAGGGAAGCGATGTCGCTTCCGTCCCAGTTCCCCAGCCCGCCGCCAGTTCTCCCAGCCCCGTAGTGTATGGGCATGCCAGACGCGGGTGAATATCGACTGATCGGAAATGAGATGCAACGCAATACAGCAACAGCAGTATGGTACAGAATCGGGGGGGGTGTCAAGGGGATTTCCTCGATCTCGTGCAAATCGGTGACTGGACACCACTATCGCAATGAAGTATCGTAATACCAGAATAAGTCATCTTCCCGATCCACGTACGGTGAGAGCCTATGGCAACCATGCTCAGAGTGTCCGACGCCGCGGCGCTGGCGCTTCACGCGGCCGTGCTGCTGGCAGTCAACGAGGGCCGGACCGTCTCGACGGCGGAGATCGCGGAGGTCTTCAAGGCTTCCGACGCGCACCTGTCGAAGGTCCTCCAGCGCCTGCACAAGGTCGGCTTAGTGGCCTCGACGCGCGGGCCGAAGGGCGGCTTCCGCCTCGCCCGCCCCCCCGAGGAGATCACACTGCTCGATGTCTACGAGGCCATCGAGGGCGAGCTTGCCGATGCCGGGTGTCTGTTCACCCCGCCGGCGTGCGAGGGGGAGGTGTGCATCCTCGGCGACCTGCTGGTGAAGGTGAACCTGCAGGTCCGTGAGTACATGACGGCCACTCGTTTGAGCGACCTCAGCCCCCTCTTCAGTTGCATGAAGCTCGGCTGTGCGAGGTGCGACGGGAAGTGAACAGTCTTGGCCGACCGGGCGTCCTATAGTCTGACCGTCCGCCCGGCGGGTCCGTGTCTTAAGGGAGGAGCAGACGATGGTTGTTCCGCTGACAGATGATATCTACTGGGTGGGTGTGGTGGACTGGGCTCTCAAGCATTTCCACGGCCACGAGCTGTCGACACACCGCGGCTCGAGCTACAACGCCTACTTGATCCTCGATGAGAAGAAGGTGCTCGTCGACGCAGTCTGGACGCCGTTCGAGCAGGAGTTCATGGCGCAGGTCCGCGAGCTGATCGACCCCGCCGAGCTTGACTATGTGGTCGCCAACCACTCCGAGGTCGACCATGCCGGCGCGCTTCCCGCGCTCATGCGCGAGGCCACCAATGCCGAACTGCTCGTGTCCGAGAAGGGCCTCGAGAGCTTCCCCGGCAACTACCACGCCGACTGGAAGATGCGCGCGGTGGCCAACGGTGAAACGCTCAACATCGGCAAGCGCGACCTGGTATTCATCGAGGCGCGGATGCTGCACTGGCCCGACAGCATGTTCACCTACGTGACCGGCGACAACATCCTGATGCCCAATGACGCCTTCGGGCAGCACTATGCCACGGCCGGGCGCTTCAACGATGAGGTCGACCAGCATGAGCTGAACCACGAGGCGCTCAAGTACTATGTCAACATCGTCTCGCCCTACTCGAATATCGTCACCAAGAAGATCGACGAAATACTGGCGATGGGCGTGCCGGTGGACATGATCGCCCCGAGCCATGGCGTCATCTGGCGCGAGAACCCGCTGCAGATCGTCGAGATGTACCAGGAGTGGGCCGCGCAGAAGACCGAGCCGCGGGCGGTGATCATCTACGACACAATGTGGAACGCGACAGCGCGCATGGCCCAGGCCATCGGCGACGGGCTGTCCGATGAGGGCGTCGACCACAAGCTGTTGCAGATGTCGGTGACCGACCGCAACGATGCGCTGGTGGATGTCTTCAACGCGCGGACGGTGATCGCGGGCACCCCGACATTCAACAACGGCATGATCGCCAACATGGCGCCGATCATCGAGGAGCTGAAGGGCCTGCGGCTGAAGAACAGGCTCGGCGCGACATTCGGCTCGTACGGCTGGAGCGGAGGCGGAGCCAAGGTCCTCCACGAGCGGTTGGCCGAGGCGAAGTTCCGGATGATCGGTGAGCCGCTCGAGGTGCAGTGGCAGCCGGATGCCGATGCGCTGCAACGCTGCCGCGAGTTCGGCCGTGAGATCGCCGTAGCAACGAAGGCGGGGTAGGGTCGGGCCGGCGGAGTGGAAGCCCGGTGTTCGGGATGGGCCGGGGGCACAGGCGCTAGCATAAGCGCTTGGCGGGGCGTTCGGTCGTTGTGGAGGGGCCGCTC
>DPJP01000490.1:0-8526 GCA_003542955.1 Armatimonadota bacterium | reverse complement strand
TGAGCCCGGCCCCCGCACGGTACGCCCATTTCGCCGTGGCGGCCCGGAGGACGCCCCGTAGAGCGCGCACGAGCGAGTAGGAGACATGGGCGTGTCTGGGCTGCGGGGGCCGGGCTCCAGACGCTGCTCGCAGCGTCACTTGAGCGGCCCCTCCACAACGGCATGACGCTCTGTCGAACGCCTGAATTGACGCATATGGCGGCCGGGGGTGAGGCAGGCGCGGCGAGCCTTCAGCACCCACCCCAAACCCGTACACCCGTCCCTCACAACCTCCAGGAGGTCCCTACAATGACCCCACTTGCAGTTGGCGAGAAAGCCCCCGAGTTCAGCCTGCCGTCCACCACCGGCCGGAGTGTGACGCTGGCAGACCTGCTCGATGACAGCACATTCCTGGTCCTGGCGTTCTACCCCAAGCAGCGCACCAGCGTCTGTGGCGCGCAGCTCGAGATGATCAACGAGTTCCTCGATCAGTTCGACGAGCGCGATGCTGCCGTCGTCGGCATCTCCGTCGACCCGCTCGAAGACCTGCTCTCATGGGCGGACGAGGCCAATTTCGACTTCCCGCTGCTCTCCGACGCCGAGCCCAAAGGCGCCACCGCCGAGGCCTATGGCGTCATGAGCGACAAGGGCGTCTCCGAACGCGCCTACTTCATCGTCGATGCCGACGGCACCATCGTCTACAGCTACCTCTCACCGATGGGCGAGAACCCCGGCGTCAACCGGCTGTTCGCGGCGCTGGACGAAGCGGCGGGTGATCAGTAGCGATGGCCCAGCAGAGCGATGGGATGCTGACGGAGCCGATCTCGGCCGCCGACTGGCCGCTGGGCAGCGATGACGCGCCGGTCACGGTCGTCGAGTATGGCGACTATGACTGCGGCGCGTGCCGCACCGCCCATGCCGCCGTCAAGAAGCTGATCGAGCAGCGCGGTGAGATGATCCGGATCGCATACCGCCAGTTTCCTCTGATGAAGCAGCACCCGAGAGCGCTGCCTGCCGCATTGGCAGCCATGGCAGCCGGCAACCAGGGGATGTTCTGGCAGATGCATGACAGGATCTTCGAGGGGGCGCACGAGCCCTCCGACGAGAAGCTGCGCTCCTACGCCGAGGAACTCGGCCTCGACATGGCCCGCTTTGAGGGTGACATACAGGAAAAGGACCTCGAGCGGGAGGTACTCCGCCGCCGCATGGAGGGCCTCAAGAGCGGCCTCAACGCAACGCCGAGTTTCTGGATCAACGGAAAGAAGCACGAGGGTCCGATCACCCTCGACGGCCTTGTGAAGGCGGTCGACAAGGCCGCGCAGGGCGGGTGAGGCAGGCCCAGACCGCCCGGAGAAAGGCTGGCGAAGTACACCATGGACACCAACCCACGTGATGACTTCAACCTGATGATCGCGGGCGAGGCAGGGCAGGGCCTGGCCACCTTCGGCGAGTTGGTGGTCAAGGCCCTCGTCCGCAGCGGCTACTACATCGTCGTCACCCAGAGCTATCATTCGCGCATCCGCGGGGGGCACAACACCTTTGCCGTGCGCCTGAGCACCGAGCCGATCTCGACCTCCCGCGACGCCCTTGACCTGCTGGTGGCGATGAACTCCGACGGCGTCCGGCTGCACCATGATGAGTTGGCCGAGGACGGCATAGCCCTGGCCGATGAGAAGCTCGATGCGGAGGGAGCGCGCCTCGTCAAGGTGCCCTTCGGCGATCTGGCCCCCGGCAAGTTCGCCAACACCGCCGGCCTGGGCGTCGTCGCCGCGCTCATCGGTCTCGATCAGGCGCTTGTCGATGACCTGGTGCAGGAGCAGTTTGGCAAGAAGCATCCGGAGACCGCGGACAGCAACAGGACTGCGCTCGAGAACGGCTACGCATGGGGTCGCGAGCATCTCCCACGGGCCGGCAAGCGCGTGAAGCCGGCCACCAGGTCGAGTACGCCCCGCCTGGCGCTCAACGGCAATCAGGCCATCGCCCTCGGAGCGCTCTCCGCCGGCGTCCGCTTCGTCAGCTTCTACCCGATGACCCCATCCACGTCGATCCCTCTGACGCTGATCGCCGCCGCCGACAAAATGGGCGTGGCATTCGAGCAGGCGGAGGACGAAATCGCGGCCATCAACATGGCCATAGGGGCCTCCTTCACCGGCGCACCCGCGATGGTGGCGACCTCCGGCGGCGGCTTTGCGCTGATGGTCGAGGGCATCAGCCTCGCCGCGATGACGGAGACGCCGGTCGTCATCGCGGTCGCACAACGGCCCGGGCCCGCCACCGGTCTCCCGACCCGCACCGAGCAGGGTGACCTCGAGCTGGTTCTGCACGCCGGCCACGGTGAGTTCCCCCGCGCGCTGTACGCCCCCGGCTCGGTCGAGCAGTGCTTCCACCTGACCCGCGAGGCCTTCCTCACCGCCGAAGCCTCCCAGGGGCCGGTCTTCATCCTCACCGACCAGTTCCTCGCCGACTCCTTCCGCGCCGTGGACCCCCTCGAAGTGGAGGGCCTCGAGACGGTCCCCGTGCCGGTCGATGCACAGCCGGTTGCGCTTCCATACCGGCGCTACGAGGTAACCGATTCGGGCGTCTCACCGCGGCTGCTCCCCGGATTCAGCGAGCACCTCGTGCAGGCAGACAGCGATGAGCATGACGAGCAGGGACACATTACCGAGGACCATGGGGTGCGCATCGCACAGGTCGACAAGCGGCTGCGCAAACTCGATGTCATCCAGGAGCGCGTCATCCCGCCTGATGCCTCAGGCGATCCGAACCCGGATCTGCTGCTCGTCTGCTGGGGGTCGGCCAAGGGGGCCGTCGAGGACGCTGCCGCCCAGATGCGCGCACAGGGCCACAGCGTCGGCACACTGCACTTCTCGCAGGTGTGGCCGCTGGTGCCGGAGCAGTTCGTGCCTGCGCTGGAGGGGGCCAAACGCGTCATCTGCTGCGAGGGCAATGCGATGGGGCAGTTCGCGCGCCTGATCCGGCGGGAGACGGGCTTCCACATCGCCGACACCGTGCTCCGCTACGACGGCCTGCCGTTGACGCCGGAGTACATCCTGGAGCGGTGCTGCACGACATAGCTACGGCGGGAACGCCTCCGGGGGCACCACTTTCTGGAGAAAGTGTTTCCCCCGGACCCCCTCCCCAAAGACTTCTGCGCGGGGAAGGGTGACCTGGACCCGACCCGGGCTCGATGCAGATGGAGACCGCTCCACTGGCCCGTGGCGCGGGCTTCTGCAGAACGAAGCGAGGCAGGGCCTGCGAGTATCCGTAATGCACGCCGAATGGCATTCCGCGCAACAAGCGAGGTCGACAATGCCTACCATAGATGATTTCGGCAGCTTCGAGACCGCCTGGTGTCCCGGATGTGGCAACTTCCAGCTCCTCGAGGCCGTCAAGCAGGCGCTCGTGGCAAGCAACATCGCCCCGCATGAGGTGCTGTTCGTCTCCGGCATCGGGCAGGCCGCCAAGGCGCCGCAGTACCTCAACTGCAACTACTTCAACGGTCTGCACGGCCGCGGATTGCCGGTGGCCACCGGCGCGAAGCTCGCCAACCCCGCCCTGCGCGTGATCTACGAAAGCGGCGACGGCTGCACCTACGGCGAGGGCGGCAACCACTTCCTCGCCGCCGCGCGCCGCAACATCGGCATCACCGCGCTCGTGCATGACAACCGCGTCTACGGATTGACCAAGGGGCAGGCCAGCCCGACATCCCAGCAGGGCTTTGAGACCAAGGCCCAGCCGCACGGCGTCTTCTCGCAGCCCTTCAATGCCGTGCAGGTGGCTGTGGCCATGCGCGCCGGCTTCGTCGGCAGGGGCTTCACCGGCCACACCGATCACCTGGCGGACCTCATTGCGCAGGCGATCGCCCACCCCGGATTCGCGCTGGTGGATATCTTCCAGCCGTGTCCATCCTTCAACAAGCTCAACAACTACGCATGGTTCAAGAACAACACCTACATGCTTGGGGATGAGCACAACCCCGACGACTGGGAGGCCGCGATGAAGCTGGCCTCCGCGATGGATGAGCAGATCCCACTGGGTGTCATCTTCCGCAACGACCGGCCTGCCTTCGAGAGCCAGTTCGCTACCGCCGACGGCAAACCGCACTTCACAAAGCAGGTGGAGACCGCCGCGCTTAGAGAAGTAATGGGCAAGTATGCCTGAGCGGGGCGTGCGACGCTGATGTCCAAACGCCCCCGGCAGCAAACTGAAGGGGGCGAGTGGGATGCAAACACATCGTCGGCAGATGGGTGAAGTGGACCGCACAACTGGAGGGGCCGGTCGAGGGGACGCCGCGACGTGTGCGGTCCCGCGCCTGCGGGAAGCCCGGCCCACGTGTGCTGATACCGGCTGTGTTGGGGGCCTCTTCGCACGCCTTCTGGAATGCCTCCGTCGACTTGCTGCGGCCGAATGGGCGCACCGTTCGTGGGCCGGGCTCTTCCGCCCGCAGACGGCGCGGGCGTCACTCGACCGGCCCCTCCAGAACAGCGCGGCCTTAGCCCTCTGCCTCCTTTTCACCCTCTGCCTCTGCACCGCCACCTTCGCCGTTGACATCCTCCCGCCCGGCGAGGTCGATTTCGACTACCCGCCGCCTCCAATCGAGGGGCAGGCCGACTACTTCCCGATTGCCGCCAACGGCGCCGCCAAAGCCTGCATTGTCTTCGCCGACGGTGCGGCCACCGATGAGGTCCGCGCCGCGCGTGTCCTCCGCTTCTACATCGAGCAATCCACCGGCGTTGCACTGCCGATGCTCAAGGAGACAGATCCGCTCCCCGAGGGCCTGGCGCNNGGCGCGGATCCATGTTGGGGAGACGACGGTGGCGCAGGGCGTCGAGCTGGACCTGCCGCCGGTCCGCCATGGCGATGTCGAGTTGCCCAACGTCAACGGCTTCCTCGTCAAGACCCTCGACCCACAGACGCTTGTGCTGCGCGGCGCGAATCCGAAGGCAACCGTGCTCGGCGCGGTGGGGCTGCTCAAGCGCTACCCGGGCATCCGACGCTACTGGCCGGGCGAGCCGGGCGGCATCGGCGATGTGGTGCCGAAGCACGCGACACTGGCACTCCCGCAGATCGAGTGGCGTGACTGGCCCTACTTCACCAGCCGCATCATGAGCGGGCTCGATGACCGCGGGCCGAAGAACGAAATCGAGCGCTTTGTCACCTTCGCCGACTTCTGGCGGATGAACTACACCATCCCCTCCAACGAGAGCTACTACAGGATGATGAAGGCCACCGAGCACCTGGGTGAGCCCGACCTGTTCCCGCTCATCAACGGGAAGCGGTTCGTGCCGCCGCTGGATGATCGAGGGCACGTTGTGCACGGCTGGCAGCCGTGCGTGTCGAACCCCCGCGTGGCCGAGATCATGATTCAGACGATCTGTGAGACCTTCACAGCCGAGCCGGAGCGTATCGCGCTGAATCTCGCGGTCAACGACGGCTACGGTGACTGCACCTGCGATGCCTGCCGGGCGATGGATGCCCCGGGCGCCGACCCGCTCAACCGCATCGGCCTGTGTGATCGCTATGTGAAGTTCAGCAACACCGTCTGCGAGGGCGTGGCGGAGCAATTCCCCGACAGGATGCTCGCCTTCATCGCCTACGGCTCGATGCGCGAGCCGCCGACGACCGTGCAACTGCACCCGATGCTCGTGCCGGTGCTGTGCGTGTGGGGCAACGCCTTCGAAATGTGGGACAAGTGGATGGGCACCGGCCCCGCTCACATGGGCATCTACCTGTATCATGACGACATCGGATTCATCCTGCCGAAGCTCGACATCCACCAGTCGGCAAAGCGCCTCCGCTACATCGTTGGCACCAACATGCCCCGGCATTTCTACCAGGAGTTCTATGGCATCTATCCGCTCGACGGGATGGTCGGCTATGTCGAGAATGAGCTGCTCTGGGACCCGAGGCAGAACGAGGATGACATCCTCGCGGAGTACTATCAGGGCTTCTGGGGTCCGGCGGCGGAACCGATGAAGGCCTTCTATGAGGCGGTCGAGGCCGACTATCAGGCATGGCTGGCAGAGAAGGGACACCCCCACGAGTTCGGGCCCGATGCTTCCTCAATCTGGGGGCGAATGTCCATCGAGCAGTTTGCCGCGCTGACGCCGGAGGGCGCCGAACGCGCACTTGCGAGTCTCGAAGCCGCTGCGCAGGCCGCCGCCGGAGATGCGATAGTGCTCGAGCGCCTTGGCCATGTCAGGACGCTGTTCGGCTTCACCGTTCCCGGCGTGAGGATGTACTGGGCGATGAAGCGGCTCGAAGCGCTGCAGATCGCCGAGCAGCCCGCGGCGGAGCAGGCGGTGGCTGAGGCCCGAGTTGCCGTCGACGAGGCCCTGGCGCTTGCCGCCTACAAGGCCGACGTCTTCGAGAAGTCGCCCTCCGTCGCCTATGCGGGCGGCACCGACCGCGACAGCTTCTATACCGATATCACACCAGGTGTTGTGCGGCCGGAGGTGCTCGCCGCCATCGGGACGACCTTCCGCCGGGTGTCCGACTACCTGGCACAGGCGCTCGGTAACGAGCAGGCCGTCGCGTGGTGGCAGAAGCAGGAGGCCGGGGAGACTCGTGCCGCGCTGCTGGCAAACATGGAGATCGCGCGCTTCCAGGCCTCGGGGCAGGAGCCGGCCAACCTCATCGCCGACCCGAGCTTCGAGGAGCGCGGCGCGAAGCAGGCCGCCGCCCCGCAGGGCGACCTGCCACCGGAGCACACACTCAAGGGTGGCGCGAACGTCTGGTGCAGCCAGGGATGCCCGATGAACTGCGGCATCACCGATGAGGACGCCCACACAGGAAAGTACTCGTTCAAGTTCTACCAGACGCAGCGGGCGGGGGTCTCCGAGGGCATCTCCGTCAAGGGTGGGGAGAAGCTGCTGTTCTCCCTCTGGGTCAAGCATAACGACGCCGACGGCAAGTACACGATCGATGTGCTGCCGCGCGGGGACGCGATGATGGCGCGTATCTCGATCCCGGTGCCTGACAGGCCCGGCGAGTGGCAGAAGATCGAGATCCCCTACACCGTGGCACCCGGCACACAGACGATCCGCCTCTACCTGTTCTGCAACAACCAGGCGCCGGATGCGGAGATCTTCGTCGATGACTTCTTCGTGGGGCAGTATCCGGAGTAGGAACGCCGGGGGGCGGCCAGCAGTATCTGCGCGCCTCCGTCCCGCGGGGCGGGACTTCGGCGGCGTGCTTCGCAGAGCGGCCGCACGAGTGAGCGCCGAGCCGCACCAGGCGCGAACGAGGTCGGCCCACATGCTCCCAGCTGGCTCATGTACACGACTCGCTCCTACCCGTTCTGGACCACATTCAGGCGTTGCTTCGGTGAAATCGGCATGCCATGCGGGGGCCGGGCTCAGTCCAGTCCCACACGATGGGACCGTCCTTCGAGCAACCCCTCCACAACCATCGAACGCCCCGCTGGGTACTCATGCTAACGCCTATGGGGTCGAGGGGTGAGGCAGGCCGAACGGGCGTCGCCACCATGGAATCTGTCACCCTTCGCCCGCGTCTTTCACTCAAACCGACGCTGGAGGTGGAATTGTGGCCAGACTGCATAGAACACTCGCCTGGTGCCTGATGGCGGGCAGCATCCTCACAGCCGTCTCGTGCACGCACACTGCCGCACAGCCCGCTACGGGAAGCCAGCGCGAAGCCCTCCCACCGTGGCTGGACACAACCGGTGTCAACATCGAGCAGGATATCGAGTACGCCAATGTGGATGGCACCTCGCTCAAACTGGATGCCTACCTGCCCGAGCAGGAGGGGCCGCACCCGGCCATCGTACACATCCACGGCGGCGGCTGGCGCAACGGCGACAAGAGTAGCCATGCCGTCGACGCCGTGACATGGGCGAAGGCCGGCGTCGCATCGTTCTCGCTCAACTACCGGCTGTCCGGCGTGGCGACCTATCCGGCGGCGGTCGACGATTGCGTGGCCGCTGTCAAGTTCATCAGGGCCAACGCCGAGCGCTTCAACATCGACATCGACAATATGGCCGTGCGGGGCGGATCGGCGGGCGGGCATCTGGCCCTGATGATGGCCTTCCTCGAGCCCGATGTCGATGAAACGAATGCCGCCGGACAGCCGATCCAGAATCGCTTCGTGTGTGTCTCGGCTAAGAACCCGCCGACCGACCTGTCGGCAGCCGACATGGCGGGTGAACCCGCGCTTGTGGCCTTCATGGCCGGCACCGTGCAGGAGCACCCGGATGATTACAGGCAAGGCTCCCCGCTGACCCACGTCTCTGCCGATGACCCGCCTGTGTTGGTGATGCATGGCACCGAGGACCGAACTGTCCCATACACGCAGGCGACGCTGCTGGAGGCGCTGCTCAAGCAGGTTGGCGTGCCTGTGGAGTTGGTCACGGTGCAGGGCGCCGGACACGGCCTGCGCAACGGTGCGCCGGAGGACGTCCGCGCCGCGCTGCAGCGGGAGAACGACTTCCTGGCCGAGCACCTGGGCGTCACGGCGCCACCGCCCCGGCAGCCGCGCGGAGGGCGGTAAGGGCGCCGGGCGGCGCAGGACGGTCTCCTCGGGGAGGGG
>DPJP01000423.1:14827-33355 GCA_003542955.1 Armatimonadota bacterium | reverse complement strand
ATTATCACGTTGCGCTTACACATCCTGCCGTCCCTCTTGACATCGCACCTCCACAGCAGTACCATGCACCTGAGTTTTGCTATTCTCAACCCAGGTGCATATAGTGAACCCATGCTGATCCAGTCAGTCGGCAAAGCTGCTGCTGTTCTCAACGTCCTCGGCGACGCCGATGCCGTCTCGTTTACCGAGGTCTGGCAGGGCACGGGGCTCAACAAGACCACCGTCGCCCATCTGCTGCAGACGCTCGTCGAGATCGGCTACGCGGAGAAGACACCTGATGGGCGCTACCGTCTCGGCCACGAGCTGCTGGAGCTTGCCCAACGCCGTCTGCGGCGGATGGTGCTGCGCGAACTGGCAGAGAAGCACGCGCTCGTGCTTGCGGGCTCGCTGCGCGCCACGGTGACCGTGGCGACGCTCGAGGCGGGGCAGAGGCACAAGCTGGCGAAGGCCAGCGTCGACGCCGGCCCCGTGCTTGATGACAGCTCAGAGCGCCGCGTGGACCTCTACACAACCGCGACCGGGCGTATGCTATTGGCCTCCGCCGATGAGGCCGATCGCGAGCGGGCGCTGGAGTACTACGGCTTGCCCGGGGAGCGCTGGCCGGAGGCCGCGGACGCGGATGCACTCGCCGAGCAGCTCGCGGCCATCAGGAATACGGGTGTGGCGGTCGCGCTCTCGGGCGATGGCCACACGCAGGCGGTCGCCGTGCCGATCCATGGCCCCGACGGCCGCATCTGGGCCGCCATCGGCAGCGCCATCGGCGCTGTGACCACCACCGCCGGAAGCCGGGGCCACAGTCAGGCGCTCCGGGCGACGGCAAAGCAGTTCTCCGAGGACCTCCGACTGCGGCTGGGCGAGGGGCGCGTGGCCCCGCCCGCCGAGGCATAGACAGGGATGAGCGATGAAGACCGTATATGCAGTTACGCGCGGGTGTACCAAATGCGGATGGTGTGCACATGAGTGTCAGGTGGGCGCGATCACCGTGGACAGGGATGGCGCGCACATCGACCCCAACAAATGCACCGGCTGCGGATGCTGCTACGACAACTGCGCATCCGAGGCGATTGAGAAGCGCATCATCACACCGGCGTAGTGTGGGAGAGCTTCCAGCACGTACAAAGGAGACCTGAGATGCTCGAGTACAGGCGTGAAGAAGACGGCATAGTCGAGCCACAGCGAGTTCTGCCCGTCGAATCCGAGTATGACGTAATCGTTGCAGGCGGCGGCATCGCGGGGGTGGGTGCCGCCATTGCGGCGGCGCGCGGTGGCGCCAGGACACTCGTCATCGAGCAGACCTCCGGCCTCGGCGGTCTGGCCACCATGGGGCTGGTCAACATCCCGCTGGACTACCGCTCCGGCATCGGGGAGGAGATGATCCGCGAGCTGGAGGCCGTCGACGGCCACTGGCACCGCAACAGCGACCCGGAGAAACACAAGCTGGTGCTTGACCGCATGGTGCGCGGCGCCGGGTGCGACATCCTCTTCGTCACCTCTGTTGTCGACGCGGTTATGCGCGGCAACGCCATCTGCGGTGTGGTGATCGAGTCCAAGTCCGGTCGGCAGGCAATCCTGGGCAAGCGTGTGATCGACTGCTCCGGCGATGCCGATGCGGCATACTATGCCGGCTGCGAGTACAGCGTCGGGCGGGAGTCGGACGGCTACGTGCAGGGCTGCTCGCTGGAGTTCCGCCTCGGCGGGGTGGATTGGGACGCGTACCAGAACAGCGAGTGCAAGGCCAACGATCCACGCTGGGAGGCGCTCATCGAGCAGGGGCTGCAGGCGGGTGACCTGCCGTACCCGATCGACAATCACCTCAACTGGATGACGCACGTCCCCGGCCGTCCCGAGCACTGTGGGATGGACGAAGTGAGCATCTGCTTTGCCCACTCGCGCCACTGCAAGCCGCTCGAGGTCCGCGACCTCACGCGCATGTATCTCGAGGGCCGCGAGCAGTGTGACATCCTCTGGAAGTTCATCCGCACGTACGTGCCGGGCTTCGGGAAGTCGTGGCTCATCGACACCGCGCCGCTGCTGGGGGTGCGCGATTCACGCCGGGTGCTCGGGGAGTACACGCTCACCGGCTTCGATGTCGCGCGGCGCGCCAAGTTCGATGACGTGATCACTATCACCTGGCGCGGCTTCGATGTCCACAACCCCACGGGGCCGGGCAACCAGAAGTGGTTCGAGACGGTGATCGACGGCGAGACGCGCTACATTACCGCCGGTCTGGATGGCTACGGCTCCTCCTCATTCCCCCCCGGTGGCCCGGACGCGTTGAGCGACTACCTGGGCCGCACCGGTGAGGAGCTGCAGGATGAGCGCCAGAAGACCCACTATGATGTCCCGTACCGCTGCCTGGTGCCGCAGAAGGTTGAGAACCTGCTGGTCGCGGGACGCTGCCTGTCGGCAGACTTCCCCGGCCAATCGGCCACGCGGCTGGTGATGTGCTGCAACGCGATGGGGGAGGCCGCCGGCCATGCGATGGTGCTCTCGCTCAAGCACGACATCGCCCCGCGCAAGGTGGACCGTATCGAGCTTCAGCGGCGCCTGATTGATGCCGGCTGCAACCTGGGGCAGAGCGAGCGCGCGATCCCCGGCGTGACTGACTGAGGCCTCCGGGGTCGCTGCAGTACGTACGGCATGTCCAACCGCGGATGACGCGGATGGCGCGGATGAGAGGCAGACGGCGGGCACCACCATAGTGCCGTTCATTTGCTTCATTCGCGCGGACGCGGTTGCAGCGTCACGCGACTGGTGGCCGTTTGCCATTGGCCTCTGCCGTCCATCCGCGCTATCGGCGTCATCCGCGGTTCCCTGCCGTTTGCCTTTGCCGTTGTTTCCGTGTGTTCCGTGTATTCCGTGGTCCGCTCTGCCGTTCGCCCTCAATGGCCTCTGACCAGCCGGAGGTCGACCACCACCGCGCGATGGTCGGAGTGCTGCGTGCGAACCACCCAAGCGCTCTCGACCTCGAACTGCCTGCTCACCCACACCTGGTCGATGCGCGACATCGGGGTGTCGTTGGTGATCGTGTTGGGCCATCCGGCGCCGCCCTCGGGGTAGGCGTCACGGAACTCCGGCTGCAGGACGCGGAACAGCGAGTCGCCCGCAGGGGCGTTGAAGTCGCCACCCACGATCACCGGCATGGTACCGAGACCCTCGCGGGCGAAGCCGGCCACCGCCTTCATCTGCTCTTCCCGGTCCGCCCTGGCCTCGAAGCCGTCGCTCCAGACCTCCGGGAGCCAGACGCGCGTGCGCAGCGACGGCAGCAGCAGGCGGGTGGATATGACGCGAACGGGCGGCATAGATGGGATGTGGGGCAGCGTGATATCGGCGGCGCAGACGAAGGCGGCTTGCTCCTGTCCAACAGGCACAGGCGCTATGCTCCCGCGGGCCAGAATCGCCGGGTCCAGCGCGCAACTGCTCTGCCACCCATCGCGTGTGGCCACAAGCGCGTCGAGTTCTGCGGCGGCGGGCGCCTCCTGCAGCAGCACGATGTCGGCGTCCCAGATGAAGCTCTCGGCAGCAGCCCGGACGTCGCCACCCGCGCAGTTGAGCGTGACTATCCGCATCGAGTCCGGCGGCCTCCGGGCGCTGATCGGGGGAGGGCTCTGTGTGAGCATACGCGCGAGCGCCGCGGGCTCCTCGGCAACGACAAGCGTTGCGAAGAACCACGCGCCGACGGTCATCATTCCCCAGAAGCGGTTGCGGCTTGATACCGCGAACGCCGACAGAACGATCGCCGGCAGCGACCAGAACCAGTAGGGCCAGATCGTGATGGGGTCAACATTCGGTGGTCGCAGCAGGTAGAGCATCGTCAAGCTGCCGCAGACACTCAGGGAGATGACCGATACATAGATGCGCGGGCTGCGCTCGTGCTCGGTGTTTGAGATGGTCTCACGGGCGTGCATTCAGTCGTTCCAGTGCCGGAGGCCCGCCTCGCGACAACGGCGGGCCGATGTGCCCCGGAGGCATGCCTGCATGGCCAGGAGGCGTGATCGATGAAAACTGCCGGGGAGGGAGGAGGATGGTCAGAGGCGACCGTGACGCTCCGCGATGGTGCGACCGACCTGTCCGCCGATGACGCTGGCCAGCAGGCAGATGACCAACACCTGGACGATGAAGCTGCCCGAGACGTCGGCGTTGACGCCGGCGGTGTATGTCCTGTTGAAGACGACCTCGAGGCTCCAGATGACGCTGACTGCGGCCGCCCCCAGGCCGGCGAACTCGCCCCACCACTGGAACCCGCCGTGCGAGCCCAGGAAGTAGTTGACGACCGCCGCAGTCAGGCCGATGGCCAGAAACGGTACAAGCACGTAGGGCACGAACACCGCTGCCTTGTGGCCGAGGTCCTGCGCGAACGGCACCGCAGTCCAGATGTCCGGGTCGCCCGGCAACACGCGCGCGGAGACTGCGACAACGGCCATCACCACAAGCCCGAGGAGGAAGGTCAGACTGAGACGCCAAAGGAGTGAGCACGTGCTGCACTCACACGCCTGCTTCGGCGCTTTGGTCGTCTCTGGTGGCCTCTCGTGACGTTCGTCCATGCGCCGGTATCTCTCTCCAGTCCCCGCCGTCCCCGTGCCTACGGCTTGCCGTGCATGAATGGGTAGGTTGCCACAGGACCCCAGTTGCCCGCGCCATCCTGCGCGCGCACGTGGAAGAACCACACTCCGGGGTCGAGTTCGCCGAACTGCTTGGCGACTGCAAGGCCCTCTGACGTCTGATCCAGTTCGGCCCGCGGGTTCGCGTCCACCGCGAAGCTGTAGCCCGCAATGCCGGTCGTGTCCGTGGCTCTCCAACGCATCAGCGGCGCCTTTGTTCCAACATTGCCGATGATGAAGTTGTCGAAGTAGGCGACTGCGCCCTGCGCGTTGTCCATCGAGTTGCGGTCACCGACGATCAGGTAGTCGACCGTCAGAGCTCCATTTCGCTTCTGGGCACGCAGCAACCTCCCCAGATCGAAGCTTGCATGGTGCCACTGGTCGTCTGCCTTGACTCCCGCAACCTGCCCGATGGCGCCGCTGCCGCCATCGGTGAACCCGATCGGCCACCAGCGGCCATCCATGTAAGCCGCGAAGTCGATCTTCACGCCGGGCCCGATCCTGTAGTCGAACGAGACGACGGGGTACTGCTCCGCGGAGAACTGCGTTCCGTAGATGAGCGCCGACATCGCGCCATCGGCGGATTTGTTGGTCAGCTTGACGCTCCCTGAGCCACTGGCAGCCGTGGTGGTATCGAGTGCGACGTCGGCGCCCTTGTTCCCGCCGCGGTTCTGCCACCCACCAAGAGAGGTCTCGAACGTGTCGGCCACCAGCACGGGGTGCGTGGGCGAGTTAACCTCGCGCATTGTCGGGCCGGTCTTGTCCTGATCATACGACAGCGTCCATGTCCAGGCGGGAAGTGCCGCCGCCGGGTTCCCGGCGTAGTCGGCCGCGGCGAGGAGTTTGACGCCGACCGGTGTCTTGTCAGGAAAGACGACCGGCGTCGGGGAGACGTTCTCGCAGTTCCAGACAAGTCTGCCCTTCTCGCGCTCGTACACGAGCCCCTCGTTGGAGATGGTGTACTCCTTGTCGGCAACCTGCAGGCGGATGCTGTTCGGGTCGACATCGGCCGGGCCGACATCGGCGAGGTTGATGACGGTTTCTGAGACGGCCGTAACCGCATCCGCCGGGGGCGATGCCGGCGACGCCTGCGGTTGTTGCCCGTCGAGCAGCAGCATGCGATGCGTGGCCGGGCCCCAGTTGCCTGCGCGATCCTGCGCCCGCACCGAGACCCACGACTGCAGCATGTCGGGGAGACTGATCTGGAGCGACGGTGTCTCGGCCATGAGCGTGCGCTCGGGCATATTGCCGCCCTGCGCGGCCGTGATCCAGCTCACACCCGCCAGGCCGGCTGCGTCGGTGCTGCGCCAGGCAAGCTCCAGAGGCTGCGCGTTGGACACAATCGGGATGATGCGGAAGTTGTCGATGTAGTAGGTCGTCCCCACGCGATTGCCCAGGTTGCCCGAATCGCCGATCCAGAAGCTCCGCACCTGGTAGTGGGCCGCAGTCGGGTCATCGCGCTTGAGCATCTCGTACAGATCGAACTCCGCATGGCGCCACTCGCCGTCGCGGGTGACATTGGGCACGGCGCCGATAACACCCAGGTTGTTGTCGTTGTCGGTGAACTTGATTGCCTTCAGGTCACCGTTGACATACACCACCAGGTCCACGCGGAGACGGTCGTCACACTTGTAGTCAAATGAGACGATGCGGTGCTTGCCGGCCTCGAACATCTCAGAGGTGATCTTCGCCCCGAAGCGCCCGCCGTAGACGGGATTGAACAGCTTCAGGCATGACTGGCTGTTGAAGGCACTCTCGCGGTCCAGAGACAGGCGCGCCTCACCCGCGCCGCCGTAGGGCTCCCATCCGCCGAGGTTCTCCTCGAAGGTATCATCAACCAGGTAGGCTCCGGCCATCGTCATCTGCGGGGCGGCGGGCGGCCGCTTGTCGGCCGCGTAGCTGACTGGATACGCCAGCATCAGCGGCTCAGCTGCGTTCCCGGCGCGGTCCTTGATATCGCTCACAACGATCGCCTGCGACGCGCCGTCCTGCAAGTCTACGCCGGCCGGCCCCGCGTCGATGAGCAGAGCCGAGGCAGCCGCATCCCACACCACACCCGGGCTGCCGACGGCTCTCTTCTGGTCGTTGATAGAGACGGCGAGCGCACTGACGTCGATTCCGCTGCCGCCGGGATCGGCCAGCGCAATCCTGACGACCTCATCGCAGATTGTTGTTTCCGGCTTCGGGCTGACCTCCCCCACCACCGGAGCCTGGGCGTCAACTCCCGCACGGTAGCTGACCTGCGGCCCCCAACTCCCATCCGCCAGTTGCGGCCGCACGTGCGCGTACCAGGTGCCGGCGCCCGGCAGCTTCAATTCCGCGCTGCGCTCCTGCGTTGTCACCTCGTCGCCCGCTGAGCCCCCGGCGTCACTGTTCACCGACACGGCGTAGGCCTTGATGTCACCCTTCACCGGGGCGATAGCGAGTTTCAGGTCGCTGCCGCTCGGGCGCCCGATGTGGAGGTTATCCAGGTACCATGCCGCCCGGAGCGGGTTGCCGCCAAAGCCCGCCAGCAGGTAGTCCTCATTGGTCGCATTGCCGACCCAGAGGTCGCTGCAACTGAAGCTCGTCTTCCCCGGCATCAGCGCCTGCAGGTGTGACAGCAGGTCGAACCTCGCGCTATGCCACTGCCCGTCGGCGGTGACCGACTCGATGGCGCCCAGGCGCACATTGCCCGGCGCCGGCCGGTCCTTGCCCGTGAACACGATCTCGTAGGTCTGCTCGCCGCAGAGCAGGTGCAGGTTCACCTTCACGTCGCCCGGTACGTTGTAGTCGAAGCTGAGTATCGGCATCTGCGCGGCGTCGAACTGCCCTTTGTACAGCGTGGCGCCGAAGCTGCCGCCGCCCGCACGGTTGACCAGTTGCAGACATCGCCCCTGGTCCTTTCGGTCGACGATGGCAAGCTGCGCGCCCTGATCCTCATCTCGGGTGATGATGCCGTCCAGCCCGTTCTCGAAGCCGTTCTGCACCGAAGGGTGCGTTGCGCTACTCAGCCTGAAGAGCGCTTCCTTCGCTTCGGCCGCCCGAAGTGGGGTGCGCTCCTCGTCGGGGAGCGGGCTGCGGACGCGCTTCTCCTCCTCGTAGTAGACCTTGATCCGCGGCATGATGATGTCGTTGCGCAGCGTCCACAGCCCCACCCGGCCGCCCGGCAGCGGCTGGTCGTCCTCCGTCTGCAGCACCAGCTTGTTGTCCAGGTACACCTGCAACAGACCGCCGGACTTGCGCACGCGGACGCCCCACCATTTGCGGTGCCACTCGTAGGTGCCCGGCTGTCCGTCCTCGAGAATCGGCCACAGCCCGGCGAGTTCGCGCGTCTCGGCCAGTACCTTCGTGCCCCTGTAGATGCGCGTCCAGCGGTTGTCATCGCCACCGATGACGAAGCTGTAGCCGCTGTCAGGGTTGGCGCCATCACCGCAGATGCTGATATTGACGTCGTTGGGCGGCAGGTAGGTCGGGGAGCGGTTTAGACGCATCTTGAACCCGAAGTACATCTCAACGACGATGTCGCCCACAAACTCTCGCTTGTTCCAGAACGCCGCGATGCCGTCGGGGGAGTAGCCGCCGTACCAGGACCATTGCGGTGAGCAGGTCCAGCGACTTGTCGCGTTCCAGAGGCCGGAGCGTGCCAGCCAGTCGGTCGGGGCGTCAGAGAAGGTGTAGTCGTAGACGTTGGATGAGTACAACTCGATGCTGTTGACATCCAGTGACAGCTTCTCCGCGACGAAGCCCGAGAAGCCACCGGTCTCGGCGACTATGACGTGGTCGGCCATCTTCTTGTAGTGGTTGATGGCGGCCGTCGCGGCCTCGTGATCCGGATCCAGTTGCAGAACGGCCTTGAAGCCGGCAACCGCGTCATCAACTCGGCCCTGGGCCGCCAGCGATTCTGCGAGCCAGTAGCGGGACTCGACCGAGTCAGGCTTCTGTGTCAGCAGGGCCTGCAGGCGGTTCTCGGCCCCGACGAAGTCACCGGTCGCGATCTCACATCGCGCCAGCCAATACGCTGCGCCGAGGTCTGCCGGGTTGGCGGTCACAATCACCTTCAGCTCGTGCGCCGCCAACTCATAGTAGCCCTCCCGGAAGCTCTGGAGCGCGGACTCCACAGACGCGGCATGTGCGATTCCACCTGCCGTCACCAGCAATACGCCCACTGCGATCGCAAGTCCGAGAACTGGTCTCTGCCTCATGCCTCTCTACTCCCGCTCCACTCGTCGTCGGCATTGCACGCTCAGTTGGGTTGTTGCGCCACCGGCTCCTCCGGCTGCTTCCGGGGCTCCGGCAGCTTCCGCACGTCAACTTGCATGGCCACGGCATCGTTCACCAGCACGACCAGCCAGTGCGCACGCCGCTCGAGACTGATGACGGCCTCGCCCTGCGACAGTTCGGTCTTCGCCTCGGCGACGACTCCTCCACCCGAGGAGAGCGTCAGGCCCACACCATGCGAGCCCGCCGTCGTCGCGATGGCCAGCTTCTGCGCCTTCGGGTCGTCCGGCCCCGCGGCGCCTACCAGCAGGTTCACCACGCCTGTGCTCGCCGCCACATCGGGCACGGTGAACACCAGCGCATGATCACCAAAGTAGTCGCCCTTCGTCCACCAGGTCGCCGAGGCGCCGTCAGGCTTAACCCACGGCGCGGCAGTCGAGGCCCATTCGGACATCTCGGGGTGCTGCGACATGTCCGTGAACTCCTTGGTAATGCGCGCGGGCCGCCGCGGAGGGATGACTTCGACGACGGCGTTGTCAAAGGCCGTTGCGCGCGCATTCTGCGCGAACACGCCTATCGCGCCCTGCTGGGCATCCGGAACGAAGGCATCCACCTGCCTGCGGCCCTCGAGATCGAGAGACACGAGCCCATCGACAAGCTGCGCCGTCGCCCTGTACCAGGTCTTAATCGGGACGGTAATGGGCGCCTCCGACAGCACGTGCTCTTCGCCGTCCTTGACGCGCACTACCTGCGCCTTGCCCGCGTACGACGGCCCGGCCGGCGCCCAGCGGACCAGGCAGTAGTTGGCGGGATCCTGGTAGCCGACGACCAGCCCGCACCCGCCGCCGTTGCCGGGCCGAACCGTTACGGAGTACCTGTAGCGCGTCCAGACCTTCCGCCCGCTGACTGCCAGCGAAGCATCATCGCCCTTGACGACATAGTGGCCGTCCGCATGCGCGAAGCCGCCCTTGATCGGCATCCACTTGCCCGGCGAGTCCTGTGAGAAGTCCTCGACGAACAAGTCCCAGGGGCCACACACCACGTCATCGAAGAATGCTCCCGCGGCGCTCTCGGCATACAGCCCGGCCGCGCCCTGCCCGAGGGCGTCGGTCTGTGCGACCAGGCGCAGTTCGTCGTCAACCCACACGTGAATGACACCGGAGGTCAGGGCTGCCCGCATCTCGTACCACTGCTCGGGGATGAAGCCGCCACGTTCCTCCGCTATCGCAGAGCGCTCCCCGTTGCGCACGGTCACCAGTTGCAGCCGACCACCCTCCGGATGGTCGCGGCCCAACCACCGCACGGCGATGTAGTTGTCGGTATCCTGGAAGTACAGCACGATGCCGACGGCCCCGTCATCGGCCGGCTTCACAGCCGCCTGGAAGCTGTAGGCGTCCCAGAACCAGTAGCCTACCGTGCAAATGGCGGGCGCGTCGTTCTCAGCGGCGCCATGGTAGGAAAATGCGTTCNNGTTCGCGGACTTCGAGGCCTCCTGGCGATCTGCCTGCTCGTCATCCCGCAGGCTGCGCTGTTGCCACTTGCCGGCGGCTATCTCCCAGTCGCCGCCCTCTCCCTCCTCGCGAACGAAGTCATCGCCGGCAAAGATATCGCCGACCGGCTGCACGAACAACTCGCGCAGTTCGCCGGTATTGGCGATGGTTCCCAGCTTGCCGTCCGGGAGCGTGCTGTCGAATGCCCTCGCGATGACCTGGTTGTTCCAGACCAGCGCCATCGCCCAGTCACGACGCTGCAGCGTGAACGGCACCGCCTCCGCCTCGCCGACCGGCGGGGTAAGGTCACCCCCGGTGCCGATGAAGACAGTCTGGCCGCCCACCACGCGATGGAACTTCGCCTTCCCACCGGTCAAGGCGGCAACGTAGTGGTCTCCCGAGGCTTCCTGGTAGTTGAAGACAATCCGCGCGTCAAGTTGCCCGACCACAGGCACGGCGATCTCGCCCATAAGGTCGAAGTCGCCGGACGTATCGTCTTCGACAAAGACGATATCCGCCGCCGGCAATGAACGGACGCACAGAAACAGCACTGCCGCCAGGACAGGCAACACGGCGGTGCGCAAGGCTATCAACGGTCGCAGTGACACGCTATCTACTCTCCGGGCATCGCGAGCGCGAACTCGAACCACTCCGGCCGGCGCCCGCGCGATGCTGTTGATGGAAGTCTCCCCAACACTGCTATCTTACAATGGCTCCCGGCGTGGGCGTTTCGAGGCCGACCGGCACGCGCGGAGTCGTATCAAGCAGGAACTGGTCGAGCTTGGCGCCGTCCTCGCGATTCTGAATGCGTATCGTGTGGACGCCCGCGGTCAGGGTCACCTTGATGCCCTTGACCCAGTGCCACTGGCGATACGTGCCGCCGTTACCGAAAACGACTGCCGGCTTGTCATCGATCTTCAGGAAGAACGAGTTACCGCAGCCGTCGTACCACTGCGCGCGGCCCCAGAACGTGTACGTGCCCGCCTGAGTCACGTTGACCTTGTAGACGGCGTTGCCGGTGTCTGCCGGCTTGCCCTCCGTGTCACCGTGCGGCCGAAGCAGCGGAATGTGGATGTACGCCCCGCCGGAGGCCACATTGCTCGAAGCCTTCGCCATTGACGGCGTGATCGTGTTGTAGTTCTCGGCCTCGACAACAATCTTCGCGGCACTTGCCGACAGCGCGCAGGCGACGAACGCCACCAGCACCGCGGCACAGGTAAAGACGCATCTCGAGCTTCGTATCATTGCATTCATTCTCCTATCTGACGTCGTTTCGCTCCGGACTGGTTGACAGCCCGTTGCCTACTCCGTATCATCAACCGGCGGGACCTCGTTCATCGCCCCCCGGCTGATTGATATGACCAGCGCAAACATCAGCGCCCAGACAAGCCCGGTTCCTCTGACGAACAGCGACGAGAATACGTTCGTCAGCGCCAGTGACGCCACCGCACCCAACAGCCCCACGGCGACGCCCTTCGCCCAGCCGTCCTCGACAAGCAGCCACAGCGTCCCGGCCCGGCGCAGCCAGCCCCCGACGTAGGCCACCAGGCACACGAGCCCCGCGAACCCCATCGACCCGGCGATGACCAGGTAGAGGTTATTCGTGTCCGGCTCGCTCTTCTTCACGTTCGGTAGAAAGCCATAGAACTCCGACCGGCCGATGTTGAGCTGGTAGTTGCCGACACCAACGCCGAGCGCGAAATTGTCTGCCAGCATGCTCAGCGCAGGCTGCCACTCCAGCCACCGCTTCTTGACCACGTAGTCGTGGTCAAGTGTCTTGTAGATCGGTCCCTGCTCCGCGGGGTCGAGCAGCTCGACAATGGCCGCGTCACGGTTCCTCGGGACGAGCATGACCGCCAGCGCGATCAGAATCACAAGCACACTTGCGGCTGCTCTCGCCCGCGCCGGGGAGAACCCCGTCATCACGGCCAGCACCGCGACCAGTACCCACATCAGCGGCGGGGCGAGCATCGTTACGGCCCCCACCGCGACCCCGCAGCCCAGAAGCCAACGCAACCACGCCTGCTCTGCCCACACCATCACGCCGAACGCCACCGGCAGCACCATTGCCAGGTAAGCGCTGTAGACGTTGCGATTCGTCAGCACCCCGCCCACAGCGAACGGATCGTCCGCGGTGGCGTACTGCCACACGCCGATGAGAATGTTCACAAGCGTCGGCACTGCCAGCACAATCAGCGCCGTCCTGATGCGTTCGCGCCGGTCCAGCAAATCCACAAACAGCATGTAGGCGGCAACGAAGTAGAGGCCCAGTTGGAAGATCTCGATGGCCGCCGTCTTCAGGCTCTCCGCGCGCCCCGCCGACAGCATGGCGACAATCAGCAGCCCGATGACCGCGCCGGGCGGCCAGACCAGCCCCTCGACGGTTCGCCTCGTCAGCCGCCACAGCACCCACAGAGCCAGCACGGCCGCCAGGAGCAGGTCCGAGTAGGCGACGAACGGGCCGTGCTTGGCGTCGACCGCGTAGGCGAACTGCGTCGGCGCAATCGCGATCAGCAACAGCGTCGCGTAGTACACCCAGTTGGGCGCCGTCGGCTTCAAGGCTGCTTTGCTCTCGAGTGTATTCGCCATGCTTCCTCGGGCCTGCGCTCGAAGGCGCTCTCATCTGCTCAGACGGTCACTTACGGCACATCTATTCCATCATTCGGTGACGCCACAACGTCAGCCGCGCAGTCTCATCGTCCGCTCCTGCGGTTGCCGCGCGCACAACACCCATCCAGCGGCGCATGGATGATCTCGCCGTGCAGGCGCCACCGCGATTGCCTACTGCACGATTCCGGCGCCTGTGAGGTGCCTCAGCGCGCTTGCCAGCAGCCCTGCCGCGAAGTACCACGCCGGCGCAGAGCCGATGCCCCTGAGACCATACATCCGCAGCACCACGAGCCCGAGCAGCGAGTACTCCACCGTCCTCCCAATCAGCAGGCGGGTATACATCCCGCCCTGGAGGTCGTAGACCGGGGCCAGGGTGATGTACATCAGAAGCCCCATGCCGATGACCATCCCGGCGGCGGTCAGGATCGCTCCGGTCATCCGCGCCCCGCCGTGGGCAACGTCGCAGCGGGTCGCCAGGTAGACTGCCGCGGCGAGCGCCGCAAGCAGCAGCCCAGGCAGGCCGATCCCCGGCGAGAGTTCCCACACGACCATCGGTATACGGTCGATCGCCGACGGCATGATCGCTGCCAGCTGCGGCTCAAATGCGAGGCTGTATGCAACGGCCGCGGCGAGCGCCGTCAGTGGCGCCATGGCCCCCCGTGCCGCGCCCCATCGCCCCGCGACCAGTGACAGCAGGGGCAATGATAGCGCCAACACGGCGACGGCTGCGTAGAAGAGCTTGCCGGAGGTTGGCGGCTGCTGGGTGTAGACGCACGAAGCGACCACCGCGAGCATCCCGAGGTGGAAGAACCCCGCGAGTACCCATCCGGGAGCGGATCTGTGGTCTGGACCGATTGTCGTAGTCGCTTCGCCGGCCATTGTCTATCTACCACCGATTGTAGTAGGTGATGCCATCATGCCCGACTCAGGAGCATTTGTCAAGGTGTCTTGGAGCGTGGCAGTGAGTGACCGCAGGCCGAGGTCCTCCGCGAGAGCCTCGGCGATCGAGGCGCCCAGAGCTTTGCGGGGCGCTGCGAATCCCAACTCCGACAGGCAGCCGAACTCATCCGGAGCCATGCCGCAGGGGTTCAGCTCGGTGGGCGGCAGCGATTCGGCGGTCACGTTGAGGCTGAAGCCATGGTAGGTTGTCCACGAACGCACGCACACACCGATCGAGCCGACCTTCTTGCCGCACAGCCACACGCCGGTATGGCCGGAGCGTGTCAGCGCGGGGATGCCGTGAGCCCGGAGTCCGGCAACAAGCGCGCTCTGCAGCCGTAGCAGGTAGCCGTGCAGGTCGCGATGCTCGCCACGCAGCGTCACTATGGGGTAGCCGACGATCTGACCTGGGCCGTGGTAGGTGGCTCTGCCTCCGCGGCTCACCCGATGAACCCGGACGCCGCGGGCGGCGAGGCGCTCTGCCTCGGCGTCGTCGCGCGCATCCGCGGAACGTCCAAGCGTAACCACGGGGGGATGCTCGGTCAGCAGCAGGTAGTCCCCGGGGGCGCCGGCAAGCTTTGCCTCGACCAGCCGCTGCTGGAGGTCGAGGGCAACGTCGAAGTCGAGCACTCCGCAGTCGACGACACTCAGCCGCGGCCGGCCGTAGTCCTCAGCCACCGACCGACACCGCCATCTCGCTGTAAAGGCGTACGTACCGGGTGATCATCGCATCGAGGCTGTGATGTCTGCGGATCATCTCTTCGGCTCTCTCTGCCCGCCTCCGACATTCATCCGGGCTCGCGGCCGCATCGACGATCGTGGCGGCCAGCGATGCGGAGTCGCGCGGCTGAGCCTGCCAGCCTGCGTAGTCTTCCTTGATCAGGTCGCGATTGCCGGGGATGTCAGTGGCCGCAACGGGAATGCCCGCGACCATGGCCTCCATCAGCACATATGGGAGACCCTCCCACAGTGACGGCAACACGAACAGGTCCATCGCCCTGTACAGACGCGCGGTGTCGGCACGATGGCCGAGAAAGAACACGCGGTCCGCGATCCCCAACTGGCGAGCCTGCTCGCGCAGTTGGGCCTCCAGTTCGCCCCGCCCGGCGAAAAGCGCGCCCACGTTGACTTCTGGCAGCATGCGCTTGATCGCTGAGAGCAGGTACGTGTGGCCCTTCTGCGCCACCAGGGCGCCGACCACCCCGAGGACCAGATCGAAGCCCCCCACACCAAGCTCGCGCCTGATCTCGTCGCGGTCATCCGTGCACTGGTAATCCTCCGGCCGAATGCCGGTGGGCACGACAGCGATCTTCTCCCATGGCACGATTGAGGCATCCAGCGCGATCTGCCGCTCGCTCTCGCACAGCAATACCAGCATGTCGGTCAGTGTGCCGGCATAGCGCTCCAGTTGGTGATAGAGTGCCTGCCGCAGTGGGCCGACGCTCATCGTGAAGGCGAAGCAATGCGGGGTGTAGAGGTTTGCGCAGGGGAATGAGCGGGCGGCGAACCGCGCCAGGAAGCCTGCCTTCGAGCTGTGGCTGTGGATGACATCGGGTCGCCAGGAGCGAACCAGATCGCGGATCGCCATCATGCAGGCCCAGTCGCGCGCGGGACGTATCTTCCTGACCATCGGCACGATGCTGACCTCGATGCCCGCAGCCCGCAGGCGCTCGATCTCATCCGCGAACGCGGGATTGCGCTCGGTGGAAACCACCAGGTGGATGTCGAACTGGCGCAGCGGCAGGTTGTAGGCCAGATCGAGCAGATAGTGCAGAGTGCCCCCGTCGGTGGCCTCGAGCACCTGCATCAGGCGGACCTTATCGGCGGCCAAAGCGCTTCATCACCTTGCTCCCGACGCGGCTCCAGACCAGTGAGAACTCCTCGAGGCGCAACGCCGCCGCGGCCGCGATGAACGCGATGGCCCCCGGCCCGCCGGTGATTGCGAAAAGCGCGAGCATCTGCGCCTTCTTCCCGCCCATCGGGGGTGTCCATGCCATGATTGGTTCGCGCGCGAACTGCAGGATCGCCCACATCACAAGCCCCATCAGCCCCGTGCAGACCCCCAGCCTGATCGTGAAGCTCCACACCGCGGGCCAGTCGATTGCGCCGATGCGCCGCAGAACCAGACCGTACAGGATCACTACCTTCACGGACTTGCTGATCGTGAGCGCCATGGCTATCGCCGCGATGCCGGCCTCCTGCCTGCCCAGCGTCGCCTCGCCGGCTCCGAGGATGAAGACCCCGACATAGCCGATGATGATGTGCAGCACCGCCGCCGCGGCACCCATGTAGTTCGGAGTGGCGGTGTCCTCGAGTGCGAAGTACCACTTGTTGATCGACGCCTCGACCGAGTAGGCCATCATCCCGATTGCATAGCACCACAGGGCGACGGCGGCGAGCTGTGTGCTCTCCGGCCCGAACTTGCCGTGCTCAAACATCACCGCGATGATAACATCAGACAGGAGCATGATGGCGACGGCGGCGGGAACGAACAGGAAAGCCATGGCCCGTGTCATCGATACCAGCGCGTCGGCGAGCTTGTCCTTGGCGCCCTCCGTCACCCACTGGGAGAGGAACGGGTAAACAACGAAGCTCACCGCCAGCGGCAGAATCTGCAGCGGCGCATCCGTCACGCGCCGGGCAAAGTTGAGCGCCGCATAGACGCCCGCGCCCACACGGTCCGAGTACACGGTGTCGGCGATCCCGCGCGCGGTCGAGAACAACAGACCGACGATGACCGGCGGCATCAGCGCGAACACCGTCCGCACGCCCGGGGTTGAGAAGTCCAGTGACAGCGCGTAGTTCTTGAGCTTGCCAAACAGCGCCGGGAGCTGAGCGATGAAGCGGAGCGGATAGGCCACCAGCACACCCAAAGCCGCCGCGTACACGGCCTGCGGATGATCGGGATGCCACAGGTTCTCGACACTCACGAAGAGCGTGGCCACCAACACCATCCGCATCACGCAGTCGGAGACTGCCGGTGCGGTGAAGTGCTTGTATGAGTGCAGCATCAGCTCCGGCATCACCGACGGGGAGAACAGGAGCAGTGAAGGCGCCATGATCCGCAGCAATCCGACGGCCGTCCGGAGCATTTCCGGGTCCGCGGTCATGTTCGGGATGAGCAGGCGAAGCAGAGGGGCGGGGAAGACCTCCAGCACTGCGACGACCAGAATCAGTCCGAGCACCTGGACGTTGAAGACAACGCTGGCAAGCCTCCAGGCAGTCTTCTCATCGGAGGCGAGCTGCTTGACGAACTGCGGCAGGAACGTCGGGCGCAGGAGCTTCTCTATCTTGCTGTAGAACATCGTCACGATGTTGTTGTAGATCGCGTAGAAGACGTCGTTGACTTCCTTGCTGAAGTAGCCGGCGATGGCCATGTCCTTGACATATCCGGCCGTCTTGCCCGCGAAGAGGAACACGGAGATGACCAGTGCGCCAACTGTCATCTGCCGGCCGGCGCTTCGCTCTTTCCTCTGCGGCTCTGGGGTCTCGGGCGATTGCTCCATCGTGGCCTCAACTCAGGAAGTGACGGGGGCTGTTCACTCGGGTACGACTTCCTCGCCATCGGCCGGGGGGCTGCCCGCGTCGGGCCCCGGTGGCCACTTGCGCAGCTTCAAGAGCTCGGCGAACACCGAGCCCAGAACGAATGCGTTCCTGTCCGCGTCGTGGTCGCGTACCACGCGCTGCCAGGCGTTGGCCGTGATCGTCTGGCGGAGCGGCTGATCGACCAGCGCGCGCTCCAACTGCTGGGCTATCTCCTGAACGTTGCCCGGCTGGGCCAGCAGGCCGGTCACCTCATGCTCGACCAGCTCCGGTACGCCGCCGACGTTGGTCGCCACCACGGGCACACCGCAGGCCATCGCCTCGATGATCGCGTTCGGCAACCCGTCGCGATCGCCGTCGTGGGCGACAATCGGTGTGAGCACAAAGACATCGGCATAGCGGTACGTGCCCAGAACCTCCTCGAATGGGAGCGAGCCCGGGAAGTACACCTTGTGCGACAGCCCCAGCCCGTTGGCCAGGCGCTCCAGCTCGTCTCTCTGCGGTCCGTCGCCGATCAGCGCCAGCTCGAACTCGACACCCTCGGCAGCCAGCATCGCCGCGGCCCGCAACAGAATCGGGAAGCCCTTCTTCTCCACCATACGCCCCACCGACACGATCAGCGGCACGCGGTACTCGGTATGGTCGAGGTCGCGAAACTCCGACAGGTCGAGCCCATGCCGGATCACCTTGAGCCGGTCAAGGTTCATGATCGAGTGCTTCCGCTTGAGCATGTCGGCGCCGTACTCAGTACACACGGTCAAGAACTCCGTCTCGGACAGCTTGACCTGCAGCAGCCTGGCCTCGTTGGTGAAGATATCGCGCGCGTGGCAACTGATGCTCAACCCGACACCCAGTATCTCCGCGAGGATTAGACCCACTGTGGCCGGGAAGGTGGCAAAGTGGGCGTGGATGTGCCGCATCTGGCCGGGAGGGACGTTGGCGACGAAATAGCAGGCGGCGGCGTAGGCGTTGACCAGCTCGCGGAAGGCCCGCGGCTCTCTGACGGTGTGATGCAGCACCAGCCACAGCGCGGAGATACACCCGAAGGGCTTGCTGAACAATGCGCCGAAGAGTGCTGCAATGCCGGGACTCGAGAACGGGTACGGGCGGTAGATCGTGCGCTCCGCAAGCGGCCGCGCGGCCGC
>DPJP01000423.1:0-14787 GCA_003542955.1 Armatimonadota bacterium | reverse complement strand
CTTCTCCAGCGCGATGATCTCGCGGAGGATGAAGGTCTCCGAGACAGACGGAAACTGCCCGAGCACATACGCGAGTCTTGCCCGCGGCTCCGCAGTCTGCTCAGCCACCTGACGCCTCCTTGTAGAGTGCTGCAACGCGCTGCGCGTGGTCCGGCCACGTCCACCGCTCGGCCAGCCGAGCACCATCCGCCGCAATCTGCTTCCTGCGCAGCCCATCACGCAGGAGCCTCAGGATGCCGTCGGCGAGCGCCTCGGGGTCGGGGAGCGGCACGATTTCGGCGGCCTGTCCGGCCAGCTCGGCCAGTGCGCCGCCGTCAGACACGATAGTCGGTGTCCCGCACGCCATCGCCTCGAGCGGCGGGAGCCCTACGCCCTCGTACAGCGACCATTGTACCAGAAGCGCCGACATGCTGTACAGCGTCGGCAAATCGGCCTCCGCTATGTTGCCGGGCATGTGGATGCGGGCGGTTGCCGGGCTCTGAGCGATCCTCCGGAGGATGCTCCCGCACTTCCACGACTTCGGCCCGGCAATGACCAGGTGAATGTCCTCGTGCTCGACGACGCGCTCGAACGCCGCAACCACCGCAGGCAGGTTCTTGCGGGGCTCGATGTTACCCAGAACCAGCACAAAGCGCTCCGGCAGGCAGTAGCTGCTCCGCACCCGCGCGAACTGACCGGCGTCATCCACGGGGCGGAACTGCTCGCCGATCCCGAGGTGAGCCAGTCTCACCTTCGGCGCCAGACGCGGGAAATCCGCGCAGATGCTGTCGGCGACCGTCTGGCTGGGCGCGATGATGATGTCCGCGGCGGCCATCGAGGCAGGTAGCATGAACCGGAAATGCGCCACGTTGGACACCTTGCACCACTGGGGGTACTGAAGCGCTATCANNCCGTGCAGCACGGGCCACGCCTGCTTGCGCAGTCGGCCACTCATCAGGAGTTGCTCGAAGAGTATCCGCCCCGCGCGACTCTGCGTGCATGCGGGGGCGATCAGCGGCTGCAGGCCCTTTGCGCGCGCTATGTCCGCGTATGCAGGCGTGCAGACCAGGCCCACCTCGAGCCCATCAACACAGGCCATCGCGCCGGCCAGTTGCTCGACGGCGCGCTNNGCGCTCGACCCCACTGCCCGCGCCCCCGAGCACCAGCCCATCAATGGCGACCCTCAAATCAGCCACCTCCGCGCCGGCGGACGCAGCAGCACGTCCTCGTAGACCTTCTGCGTCAACTGGGCGGCGCGCAACGCGGAGAAGCGGGTGCGCACCGCCTCCTGTGCGGCCGCGGAGATGGCTCGGGCCAGCGGGGCCTTCGTGAGCAGTGTGACCACCGCCTCGGCCATCGCGCCCGGCTCCGGCGGAGTGAGCATGCCGCTCTCGAGACTCGATATCAGTTCCGCGGGCCCGCATTGATCCACCGCCACACACGGTGTGCCCACGCACATCGCCTCGAGCACCACACGTCCCAACGGCTCCTGCTCGGCCGGGTGCACCAGCACATCCATCGCATGCATCAGGTCGGCCACGTCGTCGCGGTAGCCCGCCCAGATGATGCGCTCCCTCAGCCCGAGTTGCGCGGCCTGCTCATAGAGGGAGTCGACGTAATCCCGGTGCTCGCCGAACAGGTCTGCCCCCACAATGATGAACCGCACAGCTTTGACTCTCTCGCTGACCGCGGCGGCGGTCTGCAGAAAGCGCTCATGCTGCTTCCACGGCACGAGTTGGGATACCATCCCCACCAGGCGCTCGCCTGCCGCAAGCCCCAGCATCGAGCGCACCTCGGCACGCGTCTTCCCCGGCTGGAACCGGGCGGGGTCGATGCCGTTGTGGATCACCCTGACCCGCTCGCCGGCGTCCGGCGCCGCCTGCAGCACCGCCTCTCGCACGCACTCGGAGATGGCGATGACCGCCGCCGACCCCGAGACAATCCAGTCGACGGCCGCGCGCGGGAAGCTCAGGTCACGCACGTGGCATACCACCGGCGGCATCCCGCGGGGCAGCGTCGTGGCCGCAAGACCGGCGGCGATGCTGTTGGCATGAAGGATTGACGCTCCGCTCTCGCCGACCAGCGCCCCCAGTCGACGGCGGAATGCGAGCAGATCGAGGCCCTGGCGGGCAAGTGACAGAGGGTTGCGCGTGCGGGATAGGCGGAGCGAGGGGACTGTGGCCACCGGCACGTCAATCCGGCGCAACATGGCCTGCAACGGGCCGTGATGGGGGATGGCGGCGACCGGGGTGAATCGCTGCCTGTCGAGCTGGGAGATCATCGAGATCAGGCTGAACTCCGCGCCCGAGGCCTCTCCGACGTGGTTGGCGTACAGTATTGTCAGGCGTCCATCAGCTCCCCGCGTCCGCCGCCCGGCCGACCTGCCCGAGCAGCCACCCGACGGTCGCGTCCATGACATCGTTCTCCCACTGGACCGAGTAGAAGGCGTGATTCGCGCCCTGCACAACGTGGCAATGGAATTCGCGCCCGGCCTGCCGGCTCAACGCCGCATAGTGCCTCATCGACTCAGGAGCCGTCGGGTCATTCCCGCCGTAGATGAAGAACACCTCACCCGGGAAGTCCACAAAGCGGCGTAGCNNGCGCCTTTGCCCCCGGTGCGCAGGGCCCGCCTGATCATATCCAGGTCCAGGCGTCCACCGAGCAGCTTCGCATACGTCTCGCGGCGGAACAGCTTGCCTATATACTCCCTGACAATGTGCGCCTTCTTGGCCTTGTCGGCGGCCGTGCGGTCCGCCCCAACCATCGGCGCCGACCACAGCACCATGTCGGTGACAGCCTCGCGCGACACTCCCGTGCCGATGGCCACCTCCGCCCCGGAGCAATCTCCCACCAACGCGACACGCCGCACGCCGGCGTTCTCGACCAGCCAGTCAACGGCCACGCGCGCATCCGAGATCATCGTGGTGAGAGTAGCCGCCGCGGCATCGCCCTCCGAATCACCCCTGCCGCGGAAATCGAACCGCAGGCAGTGGAAGCCCGCAGCCTCCGCCCTGCGCCCCAGCTTGGTGAACATCTGGTGCGCGCCGATGCGGTAGCCGGCCCAACCGTGCAGCATGACAATGCCCAGGGGCAGTGTCGCCACCCCTACGTCGGGCCGATGGTAAGCCCCCAGAAGACGCTCACCGTGGTTTGTGAAGTAGATGTGCTGTAGCATGTGTCGTGTCTCTTCCAGTCGGCTGCGCTCCGCATCGCCCGGCGCTTACTGCTCGGCGGCGCCCGTGTCGAGCATGGTTCGTGTCTGCAGCTCCGCCAGCCACAGCTCCGTCGCCTCGATGGCCTGTTCGGCCGATGCAAGCCCGATCCTGTTCCAGAACGGCTCCTGGACGACGGCCCCAACCGTGGCGTCGTCCATCAACTCGGCAAGCTCGCGGTAGCCGCGGGCGGGCTCATCGCGGCTGCCCAGGTTCAGTATCAGCGTCGGCGCGGCGAACTGCGGTGGGTCCGCGAGCAGTGAGAGCTGCGCGATGGCCTCGCGCGCCGACAGCCCCACCGTGTAGCCGTCAAAGTCGACCAGCGTCTCGTCTGCGTGACGGTCTCGCACTGCGTCGGCATCAAACGCGTCGCCGTCCGTCATCATGGCCTTGATGAGTGATCTCTTCAGGTTGAGGTTCAGGTAGCGCCCGCCGTCGATGACGGGCTCCCAGAGCACCGCGAAGTCGATCCGCGCGCCCCGCTGCGGGGCCATCAGACCCATTGTCGCGCCGAGGCGCAGACCGAGTATGCCCACGCGAGCCACCCCGAACTCCTCGCGCATGAACTCCGTCGCCGCCGAGATATCACCGATCCAGTCGCCCGGCCCGAAGTCACCGAAGCCGCCCGGGCTGTCCCCGCAGCCGCGGTAGTCGAAGCGCAGACACGCGAAGTTGGCCAGCGCAAGGCTCCGCGCAGCCTCGACCAGCACCCGATGCGCGCACTTCTTCTCCTCCGCGAAGGGGTCGCAGAACACCATCCCCCACTCGCGCCCCTCAACCCCGTCATCGTACCCGCAGTCGTGGAATACGCCGTGCAACGCTTCGCCGTCGCACGGGATGCGCACTACGCGTTCGGTCTCCGGACTCATCACATCAGCCCTTCGCGACTCAGCCGGTCTTTGATGTCACGTACTCGGCGATGCTGTTAACGGTGGAGAAGGTCTCAACCGTGAAGTCGGCATCCTCGAAGGAGACGTCAAAGACCTCCTCCAGGCCGACGACGATCTCGAAGAGCCTCACTGAATCGACGTCATGCGTCTCCATCAGGTTCTCGTCATCAGTGATGTCCGCGGGGTCTACATCCAGGAACAGCCGCTCGACGATCATTTCCTTGATCTGTGACTTCAGCTCTGCTGCATCCGCCATCGCGCACCTCCAATACGGGGCACACCCCGGTGAATCGGCACCTCTACCCGGTACGTGTGTCGACCGGGGGGATTCCTGTCTGATCGATCCCCCGCCCGAGTATCTTCTCCCAGCGGCAATCATCATCCGCGGGACCGTCCTCGATTGAGAACATGTGACGCCAACGGTCCTTGAACACGCGTCCGTTCTTGATTGTCACGTATGCGAAATTGACATCCTGCGAGCCGTCCGTGGTCACGTTTTCGAAATGATACATTTCGGCCCCCGGCTGGTAGTAGACCTCCCAACCGGCCTCGCGTGCACGATAGCAGTAGTCGAAATCCTCGAACTGCGCCGGGTTGAACACCTCGTCCAGGTTCCCGATGCGCTCCGGCAGCTCCCGACGCATCAGCCAGCAGGCGCTGGTCAGGCACTGCACGGCCCGCGGCAGGCAGTGTTGCTCCGCGTCGCGCGCCTGCCCGCGGCCGAAGTACTGCACGCGCCCGGTCTGTGAGATGCCGACCCCCGCGCACTCGATCCGGTAGGGCTCGTAAGGGAACAGCAGCTTCGGCCCAACGATCCCCACGCGCGGCATCCCCTCGAGGCTCCCTGCCAGCACGGCCAGCCAGTTGCTGCTACGGACGGCCAGATCGTTGTCGCAGAATGCAATGTACTCGCCCGTGACTATCTCCAGCCCCTGGTTGCGGGCGGTGCAGGCCCCGGCATTGCCCTCATTGGCTATCAACGCGTACGAGCAGCCGGCAGCCTCCGCCTGCCCGGCGAACTCATCTCCCAGGAACTCCGCGCTGCCGTCGCGAGAGCCGTTGTCGATGACGACAATCTGATCGGGCGCCGGGTCGCCCGCAAGCATGCTCTGCAGGCAGAGCCGCGTGTAGGGCAGCTTGTTGTAGCTTACCACGATGACCGACGTCGAGCGCTGCATCACTTGTTCCCCTGCTCCGGCTTGTCCGTGCTCTGACTCTGACGCACGATCTCCGCCAGCGATTTCCTGAGTTGCAGCCAGATTGTCAGACCCTCACAGAACATCGCCGCCGTCACGCCGCCGGCCACGGCCATCATTGTCGCTGACCCGGCGAACGGGCATGTCCACGCAATCTGCCCTGCCATGAGGCCCGAAAGGAAGTCGCCCAACCGAACGAAGACCGGCCCGAATACCGCGCCCGCCAAAGCCGCGAGCGGCACGCGTAACAGACGACCCGCGCCCGGCTCAGCGTGGCACTCCCGCTCTCCCTCGGCGCTCCATGTCTGCTGCAGAAGCCACCAGCCGACCGCGCCTCCNNGTCGCCGTATCCAGTAGCGGCGCCGTATCGGCGGTGAGCAGGTACCTGAGCGCCATCATCGCGCCCACGCCGACCACGGCGCCGAAAACGGCCATCACCAGCGCGCTGCGGCGCTCGGAGGTGCCGCTGCCTGTGGGGGATGGGGCCTGGGGTTGCTCCATGGAGTCACACATCTTCCCGGAGTTGGGTGCAAAGCATCAGTAGTCGGCAACCAGTGCGGCCGCCGCACGCGCGATATCGGCATAGCCCGGCGTTGCGGCATCCTCGAGCACGCGACTTGCCGGGACGGGCGCGTCGGCCGCGGCCACCCGGCGCGGCGGAGCCTCCAGATACTCGAAGCACTCATCCGCGACGCGCGCGGCGATCTCAGCCCCGACGCCGCCCGTCAACCACCCCTCCTCGACTATAAGCACCCGCCCCGTGTTGCCGACGCTCTCGATCACCGTGCCCATATCAAGCGGCGCGAGCGTCCGCAGATCAACAACCTCGGCCTCAACGCCCCGGCCGGCAAGGGCCTCCGCCGCCCTCAACGCCTCCTGCACCATCCTGCTGTAGGTCACGATCGTCACGTCCGCTCCCTCGCGCCTGATTGCCGCCTCGCCGATCGGTGTCGTGTAGTCGCCCTCGGGCACCTCGCCACGTGTCGAATAGAGCAGCTTGCTCTCGACGAAAATGACCGGGTCGTCGCACCGGATGGCGCTCTTGAGCAGCCCCTTGGCGTCCTCGGCCGTCGCCGGCGCCAGCACCACGATGCCTGGCGTCGAGACGAAGTAGCGCTCCAGGCTCTGCGAGTGCGTCGGACCATAGCCGCGCCCCGCGCCCGCCGGGCACCGTACAACAAGTGGGATGCGGCACTGCTCGCCAAACTGGTAGTGGAACTTGGCGGCATGGTTGACGAGCTGATCGAAGGCAAGGGTGATGAAGTCCATGAACATGATCTCCACCACCGGCCGCAGGCCCGTCATCGCTGCGCCGACGGCGACGCCCACAAAACCGTTCTCGGATATCGGCGTGTTCCTGACTCGCTCCGTGCCAAAGCGCTCCGCGATGCCCTCGGTAAGCTTGAACGCCCCTCCGTACTCGGCGATATCCTCGCCCAGCAGAATCACGGTCTCGTCGCGCTCCATCTCTTCCTCGAGCGCCTGCCTGATCGCGTGAGAGTAGTACTCAGTATGGCTCATCTGCATTTTCCATGGCGGAGTAGTCTATTGTGCGGCGAATACACCCCTTATTGGGCAATCATATCTGCATCGACACCACTTTGTGCTCGCTCATCTCCTCCATCGCGTAACGGACACCCTCGCGCCCGATGCCGCTGCTCTTCACACCGCCGTAGGGCATCAGGTCGGCGCGCCAGGCGGAGGTCTCGTTGATGAGCACTGAGCCGTGGTGCACTCGACGGATGAACGCGAGCGCCTCGTCCAGTCGGTTGGTGTACAGGCCCGCATTGAGCCCGTAGCGCGTGGCATTGGTGAGCTCGATGGCCTCATCGAGGCTGTTGACGCGCACCAGTGACACGACCGGGCCGAATACCTCTTCGGTGAACACCTTCATCTCAGGAGTGACATTGCCCAGCACGGTCGGCGCAAAGAGACTGCGCTCATGTGTGCCGCCTGTCAGCACCGTGGCGCCCTGCGCACAGGCCTGATCGATCCACTCCGTGAGCCGCTCCGCCGCGGCGATGCTGATGACCGGGCCGACGTCGGTCTGCTCCTTGCGGGGGTCCCCCGTGCACAGGTGTGAAACCTGCTCCTTGAAGGTGGCGGCAACGTGGTCATAGAGATCTCTATGGACGAGGAGCTTCTGGACTGAGATACACATCTGACCGGCAACGGCATACCCGGCACGAACGCAGGCGGGGAGCGCCTTGCTCAGGTCAGCGGTGGGCATGATCGATACCGAGGAGGCGCTGCCGCACTCGAGCAGCAGCTTCTTGGGCCCCGCGGCGCGCGCCACGGCATCGCCCGTCCGGTCGCTGCCGCCGAAGGCGACCACACGGACCCGCTCGTCGCGCACCAGCGCATCGCCGACTTCCGCCCCGCCCGGGATGACGTTTACGGCTCCCGGCGGAAAGCCCGCGTCGTCGAGCAGGTGCCCGAACATGCAGGATGCCAGCGGGGCCTGTGGCGCGGGTTTCAATACGACGCTGTTGCCCACGGCCAGCGCGGGCCCGAGCTTGTGCGCGGCCAGCACCAGGGGGAAGTTGAAGGGGACAATCGCCGCCACGACACCGGCCGGTANNGTGATCGCCGGCGAAGCGGCGGGCCTCCTCGGCGCTCAGCCGCAGAACCTCGAGCGCCCGGCCGACCTCGCCAGTCGCCTCCCGGATGGTCTTGCCGACCTCCTGGCAGATGGTGGTGGCGAACTGCCCCGACCGCTCCGAGAGCATCCGGTAGGCGGCATAGAGCCGCTCGCCCCGCTCGTAGGCTGTCAGCTCCGCCATCGGCCGGAGGGCGGCCTGCGCCGCAGCCACGGCCGCCTCGACATGCTCCGGCGTCGCCTCGATGATCGTGTCGATGACGGTGCCGTCATACGGGTTGGTGACTTCGCTGAGTATGCCCTCGCCGACCGTCTCTCCGCCGATGAGCATCAGGTAACCCTCCGTGGCCTCCCGGCCTCACGCCGACCCATCCGGGCATGGTGGCAGAGTGAAAGCACATAGTTCACTGCGCGGCCGGGAAGACCTTCTTCACCCGCTCACGCGCTCTCGGCACGCCCCCATTGGCGCTGTCGGCAGTTTGCATTATAGCCCACAATCTGCTATATTTACAGCCCCGCCGGCAGCCGTGGCGCGCCTGTTCCCGGCCTGGACCGCCTTCGCCACGGCCCGCGTGGTTCCCGCCAGTCTACCCGGTGAAGTCCACCTCCGGGACGGGGAGGAGACCCGCAATGACCCAGCAGAGAACCTACGGATTCGGCGTTGTCGGATGCGGCGTGATATCTGACACCCATCTGGACGCTATCGGCGCTCTGCCCAACGGCAAGATCGTCGCCGTCTGCGACAAAGTCGAGCAGGCCGCCGCCGCAAAGGCCGAGAAGTACGGGTGCGAGTACTACACAGACCTGGCGCAGATGCTCGAAGACGACCGAATCGACGTCTGTAACATCGTCGTTCCCAGTGGCCTCCATGCCAGGCTCGGAATCCAGTGCGCCGAGGCCGGCAAGCATGTCATCTGCACCAAGCCTATCGATATCACCCTCGAGCGCATTGATGCGCTCATCGACGCCTGTGACGGCAACGGCGTGAAGTGCGCCGCCACGCACCAGCTCCGCGGTTACTCCGTCTACAAGCGCGTGAAAAGCGCCGCCCAGAGCGGCAAGCTCGGCAAGCTGCTCTACGGCAACGCAATTGTCCCCTGGTACCGCAGCGACGAGTACTACAGCGACGGCTGGCACGGCACCAGAGCACTCGACGGCGGCGGCGCCCTGATGAACCAGTCGATCCACTTCATCGACCTGCTCATCTGGATCATGGGCAAGGTCCGGATGCTCGGCGGCTTCGTCGACGCACTCGCTCACGACACCATCGAGGTCGAGGACTGCGGAATCGCCACCCTCAAGTTCGACTCCGGAGCCCTTGGCATGATCCAGGGCACTACCTGCACCTACAAAGGCCACCCCGGTGTACTCGAGATTCACGGCACAAAGGGCAACTGCGTGGTCGTCGGCGACCAGATCAAGCTCTGGGAGGTCGAGGGCGACGAGATCGAGTACAATCCGACCGCCGGCGACGTCGGGGGCTCCTCGGACCCCAGGCAGGGGATGCTCGGGGAGGCCGTCCAGGCACACACAGAGCAGATTGGCGATGTGCTCGCAGCCATCGAGGAGGGCCGCGAACCGAGGCTCTCGGGCCGTGAAGCCCGCCGCGCCGTCGAGGTTATCATCAAGACGTACGAATCATCGGAAACCGGGCGCATGGTCTCCTTCACCTGAGTGACCCGCCGTCGCCGAATGCATCTCGACAGCACCCTCACACCGGGGGTGCTGTTTCGCCTCAACCGAGCGTACCTCGCGTTCCTCGACCGGCCGCCCGGCGTGATGTCGCCGTCGCACGGCCCGATTCTCTTGCCTCAAGAGGTCCCCTCCGATGCCGTGGTGAACCACCACAGACACCGTACCCGGGCCGCCAACCGCGGTCCGCACCAATCGAACTGGGATGAGTTGTATGAGCAACGCCAAGATCTGGCAGAGGATGACAGTCAAGCAGATCCGGGAGGGCCTCAAGAGCACCAGGACGGTCCTCATCCCGATCGGCTGTACCGAGCAGCACGGTTACCACCTGAGCACCGACACCGACAATCACACCGCCTGGCAGGTCTGCGTCCGTGCCGCCGAGCAAACGGGCTCCTTCGTCGCGCCACTCCTGCCTTACACGTTCTCCGGTGGCGAACTACCCGGGACCATCAACATCAACCTCAACGTCGTCTCGATGATGATCACCGAGATACTGCGCTCCCTCGCCTTCCACGGCCTTCAGAACCTGATCATCACACTCGGACACGGAGGCTCGGAGAACCTCGAGGCAGTCCGCCTCGGAGCCTCCCACTTCGTCCGCGACCATGCCTGCTACGCCGACAGGAGGGTGGCGGTTCACAATTTCGCGGAGCTGTGCGATGGTTTCATCAACATGTACACCCAGAAGAAGGACTACCACGCGGGCGAGTTCGAGACTGCACTGATGCTCTACTGGGCGCCCGATGATGTGTACCTCGACGAGATGACCACCGACCGCGCCGACATCCTCAACATGATGCGCGACAACCCCGACGCATATCAGGTGTTCTCCAGGCCCGTCGATCACCCCGCGGTCGTCCAGCGGGTGGCCCAGAACCCCGAGATAGAGGTCGGCGTGATGGGAGACCCTTCCCTGGCGACGGTCGAACTCGGCGAGAGCCTGGCGAAGGAAGCCGTCGACAGCCTCGTCGAGCTGATCCGTACGATGGAGGCCGGTTAGGAGGCGCTGCCAATGGCTGAAGCAGAGACACTCCGCATACTCGTTTTCGGCGCGCACCCGGATGACTCCGACCTGCGCGTCGGCGGCTGCGCGATGCTCTACCGCCGCCTCGGGCATGTGGTCAAGTTCATCTCGGTCACCAACGGCGACACCGGCCACTACAGCATCGGCGGGGGAGCGCTCGCCCGCAGGCGCTTCGAGGAGACGCAGGCCGCCGCGGCAGTCGCCGACATCGAGTACGAGGTCTTCGACATCCACAACGGCGAACTCGTGCCCGACATCCCCACGCGGAAGATGGTCATCCGCGCCATTCGCGAGTTCGTCCCCGACGTCGTGGTATGTCACCGCGCCAACGACTATCATCCGGACCATCGTGCCGTCGGCCAGCTCGTCCATGATGCCATCTATATCTGCCTCGTGCCCAACATGGTGGCCCTGACAGAGCCGATGCACCAGACCCCGGTGCTGCTCTACACCGAGGATGCCTTCACGGACCCGGCGCCATTCCGCATCGATGTCGCCATCGATATTGAAGAGGTCCTCGAGCGGAAGATAGACATGGTGGCCTGTCACGTGTCACAGGTGTACGAGTGGCTGCCCTGGGCTGATGGGGTGCTCGATGAGGTCCCAGATGGCGCTGCCGAGCGCCGCGAATGGCTGGGGACCAGAATGCGCAAACGCTTCGGCAACACCGCCGAGCGCAGCCGCGAGAAGCTCGCAGCCCTCTACGGCCCCGACCATTCGGCCGGGGTGCAGGCTGCGGAGGTATTCATGATCTCTGAGTACGGACGCAAGCCGTCGGAGGACGACATCCGGCAACTATTCCCCTTCCTGCCACGGCAGTAGCGCGCGCCGGAAGAGCTGCATCGACCCTGGAGGCGATGACACGTGAAGCTGAGTCTGTTGACCTACCAGTTGGGCATCGGGATGAGTCTCGATGAGCTGCTGACCGTCTGCTCCAAGTACGGCTACAAGGGCATCGAGTGCCGGGCCCAACTCAACCACGGCCACGGCGTCGAGCTGGACACCACTCCAGCCCAGCGTGCCGAGATCAAAGCGAAGTTCGAAGAGAGCCCCGTCAACCTCTCTGGAATCTCGACAAGCTGCCGCTTCGAGTCCGCCGAGGCCTCCGAGCGACAGGAGCAGGTCGACATCGCGAAGCAGTTCATCGACCTCGCCGTCGAGGTCGGCGCGCCCCGTGTGCGCGTGTTCGGCAACGCATTCCCGCCCGGCTCGGACAAAGACCAGGTCATCGAGAACGTAGGAGCCTGTCTGGCACAGATCGCAGAGCATGCCGAGGGCACCGGCGTCGACTGCAACCTCGAGATGCACGGGGACTTCTACTACTGGGAGTACACGCTACGCGCGGTTCAACTGGCCAATCACGACCGCATCGGCATTGTGTACAACTGCGACCCGCGCGAGACGAAGTGGGGACCCATCTCGACCTTCCTCAATCCCGTGGCGCCCTATCTGCGCCACATCCATCTGCACAACCTCGAGGATCCCAAGTACCCGTACCCGGAGCTGTTCAGGATCCTCCGCAACATGGGATACGCCGAATACATGTCGCTCGAGGCCGGGGGCAGTGAGGACCCCGAGCGCGTGATTGCACTCTACGCTCGTCTGTTCGAGTGGATGTACTGGAATAGCTGATCGTCCGGCCGTAACGACCGCTACAACAGAGAGGACGCTGTCTGATGAAGCTCTGCCTGCTCACCTACAACCTGGGCAAGGACATGTCACTTGATGAGTTGATCCGGGTCACCGAGGCCTACGGATACGATGGCATCGAGTTCCGTGCCGGCGTCGGCCCGCACGGCGTCGAGCTGGATGCCACACCCGAGCAGCGCGCCGAGATCAAGGCGAAGCTCGATGCCAGCCGCGTCGAGGCCGCCGGCATCGGCACAAGCTGCCGCTTCGAGGACCTTGACCCCGCAGTCCGCCAGAAGCACATCGACGACGCCAAAGCCTACATCGACCTGGCCGCATCCATCGGCTGCCCCCGCATCCGTGTGTTCGGCAATGCCTTCCCCGAGGGCTCCGACAAGGACGAAGTCATCGAGAACGTCGGCAACGCGCTTCGTGAGATCGCCGAGCATGCCGAGCCCTCGGGCGTGGATGTCAACCTGGAGCTGCACGGCCATTTCTCGTACTGGGAGTACACCGTGCGCGCCGTTGAGATCGCCGACCACGTCCGCGTCGGCATCGTCTACAACTGCAACACGTCCGAGATCAAGTACGGCTCGATCGGCCAGTTCCTCGAGCCCTGCATGCCGTATCTGCGCCACGTCCACATGCACGAGTTGGAGAACATCTACCCGTACAAGATGATGATCTCATGGCTCAAGAGCATCGGCTATACGGGCTACTGCTCTGTCGAGTCTGATACGCCGAGCACTGACGCCGAGCGCATCATCCAGATCTACAGCATTCTCTATCACGAGTGGGTCAACAACGCGTAGAGGGCTGCGCATGCGTTCCGCCGGGGGTGAGGCCGGACACCGACATCCCCGATGCCACGATGGAGGTCCACATGAACGGAGCAGACGCCCTCATCAAAGGCCTGCAGGACCGCGGTGTCGAGTTCATCTCGATCCTCTGCGGCAACGGCACCGAAGCCATCATCACCTCTGCCCACGAGGCCCGTCTGCGGATGGTCGACACCCGCAACGAGCAGGCCGCAAGCTACCTCGCGGAGGCATACGCCAAGCTCACCCGCAAGATCGGCGTCTGCGTCGTCTCCAGCGCCATAGCGCACGTGAACGCCACCGCAGGCCTGATGAATGCCTGGTTCGACGGTGCTCCCTTCCTGCTCATCACCGGCCACAGCCCATCGCACGAGATGCGTCGCGGGGGCTTCCAGGATTGCGACCACATCGCCCTCGCCGAGCCGCTGTGCAAGTACACTGAGCTTGTGACCGAAGCCCGGCGCATCCCGCAGGCGCTCCATGAAGCCATCGCGGCCGCCACCTCCGGCCGCCCGGGGCCGGTACACCTGACCATCCCCAAGGACGCCCTCGCCGGCGAGTTCGACCTCTCGGCGCCGATGCCGGTGCTCGGTACCCGCGGTAGCGCTCTCAACACCGCCGCCGCGGATGCCAATGCCGTCGCCGAGGCCGCCATGCTCATCGCGCAGGCAGAGAAGCCGCTCATCGTCGCCGGCAGCGGAGTCTTCTATGCCGATGGTGGCAGGCAACTCCTGGCGTTTGCCGAGAAAGCCGGCATACCCATCGTCACACCGATATGGGATCGCGGGGTGATCAACCAGCCATCCGGCCTGTTCATGGGGGTGATCGGCGCCGCCAGTGGCGAGCCCGAACTGCAGCCGAACGCGGACCTGATGATCATCGCAGGCGCCGCCGTCGACTACCGTACGCGCTACCTTGACCGCCCACCGCTGCGCGATGACCTCAAGGTTGTCCGCATTGATGTCGACGCCGGCCAACTCCACCAAGCCGTCGAGCCCGATGTCGCGCTGCTCGGTGATCCCGGCACCGTCTTCGGTCAGCTTGCGGCCGCCTACTCGGGCGATGGTCACGACGCCTGGCTCGCCGAGGCGAGGCAGATGCATGCGGAGTTTTACTCCGCGTGGGAGGCTCGTCCCCGGACAGAGCCCGGCGCGATGGTTGGCTACGACGTCGTCAACGCGCTTGGCGCCTGCATCACCGATGACACCATCTTCGTCGTCGATGGCGGAAACATCGGCCAGTGGGCGCACATGACTCTGCTGCGCAGCCGATACCCGGACGCACTCCTGACCTGCGGCGCCAGCGGCGTGATCGGCTACGGCGTGCCGGGCGCAATGGCGGCGAAGCTGGCCTTCCCAGACCGCCGCGCNNCTCTTGACCGGAGACGGATCGCTCGGCTTCTGCCTGCCGGAGTTCCAGTCGGCAGCACGACAGGGGTTGCCCTTCGTGGCCGTACTCGCCAATGATGAGGCATGGGGCATCGTCGTCAGCGGCCAAAGGCGCGCAGGCAAGCCCTGTGCGGCCAGTCACCTCGGACAGTGCGACTGGGTACGCGTCGTCGAGGGGCTGGGTGGGCGGGGTGTTCGCGTGCAGACGCCCGATGAGATTGGCCCGGCTGTCGAGGAGGGTTTCGCTTCCGGCCTGCCCACGCTCGTCGAGGTCCCTCTGACCATCCAGGGGCCCGCCGAATGCCGGCCATAGTGCCACCCGGGCACTGCCCCCCGTCTCGCCAAGCTCCTGCAGCC
>DPJP01000422.1:2979-3567 GCA_003542955.1 Armatimonadota bacterium | reverse complement strand
GCCTGTCGAATGTCAAGCAGATTGCGCTGGGGGCAATGATGTATGCGCAGGATTACGATGAATGCGTGCCGGAGACGCTTGACAGCGCAATGACCAGCTACTGGTATCAGAAGATCATGCCGTATGTGAAGAACGACCAGGTGTTCGTCTGCCCGAGTACTTCGAGCACGAATCCCGGCTCCTGGAACTACAGCCTGAGCACCAATACCAGCGGCTATCGCGGCACTACGCGGGCCATCACGCTCCCCAGTGGAGCCGTCATCCCGGCACGCAGCACTCCCATCAGGCTCGCGACCGTCAGCCTGCCCGCTGAGACGGCGTACCTGGCCGATGCCATGTACTACGTCATCGACATCACCTTCTGGACGCACGGGGGGAGCCCATATCCGGAGGTCGGCGGCGCCTGGTACTGGGTTGACGGCCGGCACAACCAGGGGGCCAACGTGGGCTTCTACGACGGGCACGCGAAGTGGCTCCCGAGCACCTCTCCCTTCGGCCCAAGCTTCCCGAATGTGTGCGCCGGGCCAATCGAGTACTGGTATCTGCGATAGAGAGCATCGCCGGCGCGGCGCCCGCTGGTACTGGCTT
>DPJP01000422.1:0-2875 GCA_003542955.1 Armatimonadota bacterium | reverse complement strand
CCTGACCCCAGCCGTTGTCCTTGAAGCCCTGCGTAACGCGGCATCTGGACATCCATCTCCCGCGATACCCGGCAGACGAACCGCGCTCGCACAGGGGCCCATGGGGTCGCCCGGGATCACGCCTTCAGCCCGCGAAGCACTGCCGCCAACAGCCTCGCGATGTTGATCACGTCGTCGTAACCCCGGTGGTGCCGACTGCCGGGCGCGGGTTCGATGTGCAGCCGCTTGAGCGTCTCCATCATTCCGTGTTCGCGTTTCCAGCCCGCTGCCAGGGCTGCCAGCCGCTTGACGTTGATGTGTGTGTCGCCCAGGGGATAGGGGATGCCGAGGCTATCGCAATCGGCCTGCAGCTTCCCGCGGTCATACTCCCCGTAGCTCGCCCACACTACCCGCGCGATGTCGCCATGCGCCTCCCGCAGCGCCCGGATGCCATCCACGAGCGGTACGCCCTTCTCATCGAGCATCTCCTGCGTGATGCCGGTCAACTCGGTGCAGAACTCACTGATATTCGAGCGGGTCGGGCGGACGAGTATCTCGGGCCCCGGCTCGACGCGCAACTCCCCGGTATACAGGATTGCGTTGCCTATCTCGATGATGTCGTGCTGCTCCCCGGTCGGCGGCGCGCCCTGCCAGCAGGTGGCCTCGAGGTCGATGACGAGGATGCGGCTCAGATCGAAGCGCGGGCGACGGGTCGGTTCGGTGTCCATAGTGTGTGTCTTCTCGGGAGCGGCTGTGGTGTCCTGTGCGGGAGGGCAGATTGCGCGGGAGCGTGCCTTCAGGAGGCCGCGCCTCCGCGCGCGGCGGTGTCTCATCGCGTAGCGGATGCGTCCTCTGGCGTAGCCGGGCCTCCGGCCCTGCCGCCGTTCGCTGCCTATCTGTCATCACACTACTACCCTTTGAGGTCCCTGCACGTTAGCACCCATGTAGCGTAGGCTTCAGCCTGCGTTTCGTGTTGCGGCCAAAGACATCGTCTACCAGAACACCGCTCAGCGCGTCCGGCAGATGCTACGTGACCTCTATGCCGATGGCTTTACGGCATTCGGGTAGCCGAGCACGGCGGATACGGCAGACACCATATCGGCCCCACAGCGATGGCGCCAGTGGCTCACTGGCCGTGTCTCGCCGCCATCCAGCCCGGCTACCGCAGCCGGTGGAAGAGCCGGTCGGTGAGGGCGTGGAGCACGTCACGGGTGCGGTAGCGGTCATCCGGCCGCACGCGGGCATAACAGGCCCACCCAAGGCCGATCAGCACCGCCGCCAGCATGAACAGCACCGCATGACCGTCCAGGGCGAACCATGCGCAGTGGCCCTCCCAGGGCTCATACGCCTGCAGCAGCGCCCCCGCCAGTAACGGGGCTGCACCGCCCACCAGGCCCTGCCAGGCATAGTACAGCGCCATGTAGGCCGTACTCTGAGCGGGGGGGACCACGCCGTTGAGCAGCAGTCTGCCCGCGCCCATCGAGCAGCCGATGAAGGCCATACCGTGCAGGAAATACAGCACTCCGCAGAGGAGCAATAGATGCGGCGTTTGCCGGGGCAGTAGCAGCCACCCCAGCGGGATCAGGAGCAACAGGGCGGCGGCACTCATCAGCACCGGGCGGCTGCCGACGCGGTCCGCCGCACGACCCCACAGCAGCGCCGACAGCGCGCTGCCGATCATCACCGCCGTCTCCATGGTCACTACGGTTCCGGGCGCCAGACCAAGCCGGTCCTTCAGAAACAGCGGCAGAAATGTCAGGTACGAGAGCACCCCCAGCGTCATCGAGCCGAAGCCGGCCAGGTAGGAGACGAAGTTGGCATCGCGCAGGCACCCGAGCATGTTCGCGAGGTGGCCGCGCGCGCCGGCATCCGGCCGCGGCGCGCCCCCGGGGACCGGAATCATGGCTGCCGTGCCCACAAGCCCGATGACACAGCCCACGCCGATGAGCAGCAGAAAGCCATCGAGACCGTCGGATGTCTTCAGTACGCGACCGGCCACCACCACGGCAATGCAGGTGAAGATCGTGGTCAGCACGGTCGAGTTAGCCCCGAACCGACCCCGCAGGCGGTTGGGGATGACCTCCTGGTACCACGGATACCAGGCCGTCTCTGCGACCGAACGCAGCACCGAGAAGAGCGCGACGATGCCGGTGAGGTACATCAGCCCGGCGGTGTGCCCGTACCGATCCATCACCCACGGCAGCAGTAGCAGCCCGGCGACGACGGCCTTGCGCGCCGTCCAGCAGACGAGGAACACGCGCCGGCGACCCAGCCGTGTTGCCACCGGCGACGACCACAGAGCCAGCAGCCCCGCGAACGGCATCAATGACAGCAGCAGCCCGATCTGCGTCTTCGGCAGCCCCAGCTCATCCAGAAACAGCAGGAACACCGAGCCGAACACCGTCAGCGACGCAAAGACCGCGTTGAGCACGTTCTGGGCCAGTTGCCACGGCAGGCCGCGCAGCTTGGCTTCGTCGGAAAGCTCGGGAGGCTCCGTCGTCGGCGGCAGGGGGTCTTCAACCGCGGGCATCCATCATCGCTCCGGTTGCAGGCTCGAGTATGTGCCCGTATGGGCGCGCGTGCCCTGCGTATGCTGCAGGCGTGCGCATAGTATGCCTGCCGTGGGCGGCTGTCAACTGCTCCGGAGACACCGTGCAGATCACGCAGAAATGCCGTATTACCCATGCCGTAGATGTATTATTGCCATAAGCGCCACGCTATAGCCATCAATCGGCCTCGTGGGACTCTGGGATTCTGGGATTCTGGGATTCTGGAACAGTGGAGAACTGAGGAAGTCAGAAAGTGAAGCCCCCGGTAGCTGGAGAAGCACGGAATCGAGCCCATCACAGAGCTGATCCGCGGATATGTGCAGATCGGTGAGACAATGAGATTTGAG
>DPJP01000421.1:10205-27291 GCA_003542955.1 Armatimonadota bacterium | reverse complement strand
GCAACTCGATGAGGGTGAAGCCACGGGCGGTCTTCATGCTGTACTCTCCTCTGAAGAGATGCGCTACGCGCTGAGTTGCATAGGGCGGTTGCGCCGGTGAGCAGGTGTACCGGTCACACCTCGGCACTACCATATTCGTCGCCGCGGGCAGGGTTCCTGCTCACGTGGGTGCGAGAACGGCCAGCTCTTCTGCCGAGACACCAGAAGCGCCGAGCCGCTTCTCGATGCTCTACTCGTCCAGCGGATGGTGCAGCTTCAGCTTCGCGATGAAATCGGGACTCAAGACGATGCCGGCGTTGCGGTAGTGCTCGACGACTTCATTCCCCAGGGCGGTGTTGATGTGGGAGTGTCGCACCGGTCCATTGACCCGGAGGAAGCCGGTGCTGTCGACGAGTTCGGGCCTGGCCTCACCATTCACCAGCGGGGCATGGACGGTGCAATTGGTGAACCGCGTCCCCAGGGCGCTGTCCAGGGTGTATATGTCACCCTCCACGGCCTGCAGGCCCGGCTGGAATCTGCAATCGGTGAACACAAGCTCCCCCTGCAGGCCCGGCGCGTTCACGGTGTTGAGGGTGCAGCGGTTGAAGAATGCGCTTGCGGCGCAGTTGCCGAGGTAGACGCCGACTCCTTCGCAGTCGGTGAAACGTATCCTCGGGTAGAGGGCGGCCTGATCGGCGTAGTCCGCGGCCTCATCGCCGCCGACAAGCAGGTGCACGCTGCCCTTGTCGGCCGGGCTTGCCGGGTTCAGCCGTTCGAGTTGGACGTTCTCAACCGAGATCGTGCAGTTGGCCGTCAGCCGGTTGCCATCGTACCCTCCCGCCCGGCGCAGGTCGTAGTGGTGCGGGCTGGGGATGCGGATCAGCCGGACGCCCTGCTCGCGCCCCGCGACACGAATGTTGCGGAAGTCTATCTGGGCCGGGAAGAACAGCCGCGCATCGGTCTCGGTCTTGGAGAACGGCACGATGGACATGAGCCAGCACTCGGCCTCGGAGGTTGGTGCGGCGGCGTAGTCGATGACCATGTCCTCGATGCTGACGCTCTGGGCAAAGCCGATCGGGTACTTGTAGTCGAAGTCGCGCATCGCATACGTCAACACCGAGACGCGACCGGCGCCGGTGGGCCTCAGCGTGCAACCCCGCAGGCGGATGCGACCATCCCATTTCGAGCCGTAATCGCTGCGGAAGCTGATGAAGCTGTTGCCGTCGCGGGTAGTGTTTTCGATCAGCAGGTCCCCGCCGCCGGTGACGGAGATGCCCTTGAAGCCGATGCTGCAATCCTTGATCGAGAGGTTCCAGCAGTGGAAGTGGACATCAATGCGGTTCAGCCTGCAGTTCTCGAAGCGGAAGTTCTTGTTGAGATTGGTGCCGAAGACACCCCAGGACACCCAACCCGCTTCCGCCGTGAGGTTGCGGAAGGTGCAGTTGAGCATGCGTGAGCCGCCGATGCCGTATGTGCCGTGCAGGACGGCGCGCTCGCGGTCCGGGCGGTCCTTCTCCCACGGCATGGCCCGGATGTTCTCGAGCGTGACATCATACACGCGGCTGAACGAGTAGAAGCCGTGGCGGGGCTCGAGCGAGTCATCCGTACGCCCCTCCTCCAGCCCCACCCACTGCTGCCGGATGATCGTGCGGCTGCGCTGGATTGAGAANNGGAGCCGCTCTCGGGGGTGTCTCCGGAGACGCGGAAGCCTCCGCCCTCGATGACAAGGTAGGTGTCGTTGCACGGCGTCGCCGTCACCGATGTGAAGTTGGAGAACTGCCAGGCGATGTCGCCGACGATGCGCCCCTCCTCCTCGACATAGAACAGCTCCTCGCGGGCCCATCCCCGATTCCCTTCATACCCCGCGCGGATGCCGATGCGGTCGTCATTGTCGAGCACCACGATCAGATGGCCCGCGTAGGGCGCCAGCTCCGGGATGATCTGCACACCGGGGCGAATCTTCTCGAGCAGCGCCGCCTTCATCTCCTCATCAAGTTCCAGCGTCCTGGTCGGCTCGTCGTTGGCGACGACAAACCGCGGCTGTCGCATGTCGTTGTAGCGCTCGTCGATGTGGAAGACCGTGCTGCCCCAGCTGACGTTCGTCTGGATGCGGATGCCGTTGGTCTGCTTGATCCAGAACTCACCGGTCGTGTTGACAATGGGGGCCCTGCGCCTGCAGGCGTAGTCGTGGGCCAGCCTGATCTGCACACCATCGTCGTTCTCACCGTCACCCACGGCGCCGAACATCCGGTAGTTGACGGCTTTGCTCTCGAGCAGCACCGCAACAAGCCCGTTGTTCAGAGCGATGATATCGCCCTCGTTGGGCTGCATGCCTTCGGCCGGCCGGAGGACGTGATAGAGCGCCCCACCCCCATCGCCGGGAGTGTGGAAGCCCAGCGTCTGCACCACTGCTCCCTCCTGCGGGTCGAGCCAGGCCTTCATGGAACTGACGCTGGGTTGGTGGAAGAGCGCTGCGTCTGGAGCGGGTGGCTGCGAGGCCATTGGCGCCTCCTGGGCGTAGCCGGCGTTGAGCGACATTGCGAGGAGAAGAGCACTCAGGCCGATGAGACTCAGGGCGCTACGCGAAGCGGCCCTCTGCAGGGTGTGGTTGGCCATAGGAACCTCCGGGTGCTCGGGTATCGGCACGGGAGCAGGCGCCCGACATGGTCGGGAATCCCACAACACACGAGCAGGTTCGCCTCCGGGGCGGGTGAGCCCTTCGTATAGGCTCACGCCGGAGGTAATGACAGCCCTGCGGCGTCCGGGGGCACACCGCGCAACGCAGAACCTGTCCGGGGGGTTCTGCGTCAACACCATACGCCGCTTCGGGCGGGTGCGGCTCGCCTGAACGTGCAGGTCGGCGATGGACGCAGGTCATTGCGCCTGACCACAGAATCATGGTATAGTTTAACCGTTCATGTTCTCGTCTCCGCGAGTCCCGGGCTGCTGAGCTGCCCACGCCCCCCCCGCGAGGCGGGAACTGCTTTATGAATCATGGCCGCAATCGACCATCGGGATGTGCGACACGGTGCACTCACATGCGCCCGCCCGGATGAGAATGAGGTGTGTGGGTTGAGCAATGCAAGACTGCCGGACAGGGGCCAGATCATCACCGCCGACGTGTGGGATGCCTATGACCTGCTGGGGACAGTGCCGGAGGGGCTGGGTCCAGATGAAGCCCAGCGGCGCCTGGAGCTCTACGGCAGGAATGAGGTCAGGCGCCATGAGCCGTATCCACTATGGCGCATCGCGCTCGATCAGTTCACCAACCCAATCATCTACGTCCTCCTGGCAGCGGCGATCATCACCGCCGTGCTTGACCACTACACCGATACCATCATCATCATGGCGGTCGTTGTCTTCAACGCGATTGTCGGCTTCTTCCAGGAATACAAGGCCGCGGCGGCGATGAAGGCGCTGCGCGAGATGGCGACGCCCGAGGTGGATGTGCGGCGCGGCGCAAGGGTGGAACGCATCTCCAGTGAGGAGTTGGTCCCCGGAGACGTCGTTCTGGTCGGGGTAGGCATGCGTGCCGCTGCCGACATGCGCATTGTGCGCAGTGTCGAGTTGCTCGTCGATGAATCGGCCCTCACCGGGGAATCGGAGCCGATCCTCAAGTCGCCGGATGCTCTCGAGGACCCGGCGACGCTGCCGGCAGACAGCACCAACGTCCTCCACGCGGGCTCAATGGTGACCGAAGGCAACGGCGTGGCGGTCGTCTTTGCCACCGGCGCTCACACTGAACTGGGCAAGATCGCCGAAGTCGTGGCCGAGGTCGCGACCATCGACACGCCGCTGCAGCGGCGCCTCCACCGCTTCGCCAACGTTCTGGTCGCCGCGATGGTGGTCCTTGCGCTTGTCACAGTGGTGATCGGGCTGCTTCGCGGCATGGACCTGCTCACGATCTTCCTCGTCGCCGTGGCGCTCGCCGTGTCCGTGATACCCGAGGCCCTCCCGATTGTGGTGACGGCTGTCCTCTCGATCGGCGTATGGGCAATGGCCAAACGCAACGTGCTGGTCAGGAAGCTCCCGGCGGCGGAGACGCTCGGGTCGGTCAACTACATCTGCTCTGACAAGACCGGCACCATTACCCAGAACGTAATGACCGCGCAGACCGTCCTGTGGGGCCGCTATGGCATCAACCTGCGCCCCCGCGGGGATGAAGCGGCCCCCGGTATTGCGCCGGCGGATGGTCTCCAGGCCCCGGACGATGAGGCCATGACCATGGCGCACCTCGAGCAGCTTCTGCACGCGGCCGTCTACTGCAGCAGCGCGGAGTTCACCCGCAACGAGGACGGCACACTGGCGGAGTCGGGGAGCGCGACCGAGCTTGCCATCCTGCGGCTGGCCGACAGCCTGTACCCGGACATGCTGACCGCGGGCCGCGCACAGGACCCGCTGGACGCGGTGCCGTTCAGCTCCACCCGCAAGTTCATGGCGACCCTGAGACAGCTCGATGACGCTGAGGAGCGCATGCTCTTCGCCAAGGGCGCGACGGAGGTCATCCTGCCGCGCTGCAGGCGTGCGTGGGACGCCGATGCCAATGAGTACGTACAGATCGATCAACAGCGATGGGCAGAGCAGGCCGCGGAGCTGGGCGCGAAAGGCCAGCGCGTGCTTGCAGTCGCACGGCGCGAGTGGAGCGGATATACCGTCGAGGCGGACGAAGTCGAGGACCTGGTGCTGCTCGGCCTGATCGGCATCCAGGCCCCGCCGCGGCCGGAGGCGGCGGAGGCGATCCGCGGCTGTCGCGAATCAGGCATCTCCGTCACCATGATCACCGGGGATCACCCGGCCACTGCCAGGGAGATCGCCCGCCAGGTCGGTCTGACCGCCGGCCAGGCCGTCTCCGACCCGCACGATGACTCGAGCGTGATCACCGGCGCGGAGATGGCGAAGATATCCGATGAAGAGCTGCTCGAGCGTGTCGAGGACGTGCGCGTCTACGCACGCATCACCCCGCATGACAAGCTCCGCGTCGTCGAGGCCCTCCAGAAGCGCAACCAGGTGGTCGCCGTGACCGGCGACGGCGTCAACGATGCGCCTGCCCTGCGCCGCGCCGATATCGGCGTGGCGATGGGGAAGGCGGGGACGGAGGCCGCACGCGAGGCGGCCGACGTCGTCCTGCTCGATGACGCCTTCGCGTCGATCTTCGAGGGGGTCAAGCTCGGGCGCTACATGTTCGAGACCGTGAGGAAGGTCGTCTTCTTCCTGCTCTCTTCAGGGGCCGGCGAGGTCATCGCTCTGCTCGGCGCTCTGGCGATCAACTGGCAGGTCAACGGCGAAACCGCCGTGCCGTTCCTCGCTGCGCAGATACTGTGGATTAACCTCGTCACCAACGGGCTGCAGGATGTGGCGCTCGCGTTCGAGCCGGGGGAGGACTTCGTGCTCAAGCGTCCACCGATGGGCGGCCAGGCACGCATCTTCGATCGCATAGTCGTTACCTACATGGTCGTCGTCGGCATCATCTTCGGGGTGGGTACGCTGCTCGTCTTCCACTATGTTCTCAATGTCGACCCCGACGCCGGCGGCAACCTGGCGCTGGCTCAGACGGCGGCAGTGACGATGATGGTCATGTTCCAGCTCTTCCACGTGATAAGCTGCCGCAGCCTCGTGACCTCAATCTTCCGCATCGCGCCCTTCAGCAACCCGTTCCTGGCCATATCGATCACGGTGAGCCTGATTGCCCAGCTCGGGTTCGTCTACTGGCCCCCGATGCAGCGGCTCTTCGGCACTGTGCCGTTGCCGGCGGAGTACTGGGTCTACATCATCGTGCTGAGCCTGTTCGCGGTATTCGCGATGGAGATCGCCAAGATCATCGTGCGACGGCGTAAGTGGCACCTGCGCGGCGGCAGAAACGCTCGACAGCAGCGGGCGTGAAGCCCGTGGCAAGTGGTACACACGCGCCCCGGTCCGTGCATCCGCACTCCGGGGCGCTTTGGCGTCCAGATGCTGCTACGGCGTTTCACAGGTCCCTCGAGTGCCCGCGGGCGGTTCGCATTCACGAGGCAAGGAGGATTCCATCGCCCGCCTGTGGCATAGCGTCCGCGAAGCCCGCCGGTGGAGCCGCTCGGCTCTCGCCGGGTACCGGGGCCGCACGCCGATTCACTCACGGCAGGTGACCACCATGCCCGACCGCCACGGAATGCACGATCCCGACATCATCGACCAGCCGGGCAAGCCATTCAGCTACTTCGCCAACCCCAACGACGTTCTCGGGGCATTCGGGGCGCCGGTTGCGGCCGAGGTCACGCCGGAGGGCTACATCTTCACGGGCTTTGGCGAGCTGATGTTCTTCCTCGGCAACCCGCCCCGGCCGACGTGGCAGCGCCAACGGACGTTGCTGCGGGGCTCCCTGCCGGTGGTGGAGTATGACATCGACGACGACGGCCTCCGCTACGACTTCCGGATGTTCGCTGCCGACCTCGGCGGCGCGCTCGAGGGGCTGCCGGTCATCTTCATCAGGGCCACAGTCACAAACCCCGGCAGCGAGCCCCGGGCGGCCTACTTCTCGACCGGCTGGCGTTTCACCGGACCGACCAACACGGTCTACAGCAGCCTTGCCGACTACCGATTCGGCCAGCGTTTCGGCAACATCCCGGACGAACTGGTCGCGGGCCAGAACCAGTTCGATCCGCACTGGAAGTACCGGTTCGCAAGGGATGCCCTGATCCGCGATGGACGGCTCGTCTACACCTACCCCGCCGACCCGGCGTCGGTTTCGCTCGCACCGATGGACACAGGGCTGCGCATGGTACGCTACTTCTCTGGCGAGATCGAGGGCAACCCGGACCCGACCCACTCGGCCGACCCCCACACGCCGCTGGGCATCGTCACCTATTGCCTGCAGCTTGAGCCCGGGCAGAGCCGGCAGTTGACCTACAAACTCCCCATTGTGCCGCTGCCGGAGGCCTCCGACGGCGCCGAGCAAGTGCAGACGGCGGACTACGATGCCGTGCTGGCAGACACGGTGAGCTTCTGGGAGAGGATGGTCGTCGAGAAGGCCCCCCTGCACTTCCCGGAGGCGAAGGTGCAGGAGTACCTGATCGCCGGCACCATCGCAAATCTGCTCGCCGTCGACCACATCGGCGAGGACACCATCACCAACGTCAACAAGTTCCACTACCACGACTGGTACGGCGGCAGCGACCCGACCAACATGCTGCGAGCGATGGACTACATGGGGCTGGATGAGATCGCCCGCGAAGGCTTCCTGTTCTGGCGCAAGAAGCAGTTCCCCGACGGCAGCTTCCGCATGCACAGACACCCGGAGGCCCGCTACTGGGAGCTGTTCGGCTGGAACCTCTGGGGCTGGACGGGGCACTATCTGCTCACGCGCGACCGGGGCTTCCTGCAAGAGGTCTACCCGGGCGTGGTCGAGGCCTGCGCCTGGCAGGAGCGGGTGACGGCCGAGGACCCACTGGGGTTGTGGCCGGTCGCGACCATCGGCGACGACGCCTTCCTCAAGGACTGCCGCCAGACCGGACAGCAGTTCTGGACGCTGACCGGCCTCAGGTGTGCGGCACGCCTCGCCAATGAGATGGGGCGGCCTGAGGATGCCGAACGCTTCATGGGTCAATACGAGCGGTTCAGGGCCGCCCTCGAACCCCTGCTGGCGGCGCAGGTCGCCCGCACCGGCGGCCACTTCCCCCCCGCACTCGAGCGCACGACCGCGGGGAACGACTGGGACAACCTGATGACGCTCTACCCGGAGGTGCTCTTCGACCCCATGGACCCCCGCGTCGAGGCGACGCTCCGCCACGCCCGGGAGCAGTACCAGGAGGGCATTCTGCAGTACATCTGGCCCAGCGCGATCAGTCGCGACGGCGACACTTTCACCTTCAACGAGCAGCCGATGCTCCACTACTGGCAGACACCCAACAACACGCAGGTCTCGCTGGTGCGCGGCACGGAGTGGGATCAGGAGTGGGCCGTGAGGGAGCTCTATGCGCTGCTGTTGCACACCACCTCGACACATCTGCCGGGCGAGTTCGGCACCATCCCCTGGAGCACCCGCGAGTGCAGCCACCCCTTCAACATCCTCCCGCAGGGCGTCACAATCGCCAAGACCATCGAGGTGCTCCGCAACATGCTGGTGCGCGAGCAGGAGAACGACCTGCACCTGCTCTCGGCGATATCGCCCGAGTGGGTGCGTCCGGGGCGGCGCATCGTCGTCAGCGGGGCGCCGTCGGCGTTCGGGCCGGTGAGCATGACCGTGACGCCGTCAAGCGGGGGCCTCGAGATCGACCTGCCGACGGAGTTCCGCAATCCGCCCGATCGACTGTGGGTGCGCGTGCCGTGGTTCTACGACGTGGAGAGGGCGGCCCTGGATGGCGAAGCCGTGACGCCGCAGGGCAACGAGGTGCCCATCCCGCAGGGGGCGCGGAGGCTGGTTCTGCATGGGGCAATCCGGCCCGACACGCCCACGATCAGCTACGACCGCGCCGTCGCCGACTACCAGGCGGAGTACCGGCGGCGCTGGGAGCACTTTCGACGGACCGGTGAGCGGCTGCCGTAAGGGTCGAGCTGCCTATGCACTCCCCGGCGGAACCGTGATGGCGCCGGCCTCAGTCGCGGCCCGGTGGTACGTCCGCGCCTATATGACCTTGAGCAGCATGAGAATGCCCATGATGATGAACGCCGCGCCGGCGATCCACCGCAGCAGGTCTCTGGGGAGTGCGGTGGAACAGGCCTGCCCCACGATGACCCCGATTCCAGTCACGACCACCAGCGCCAGCGCGGCACCTGCAAACACCATCCATGGCTTCTGGAACTTCGCCGCCTGCATGATCACCGCAAGCTGCGTCTTGTCACCGAGCTCAGCGAGCAGCAGGAGTGTGAAGGTCGAGACGAGCGGCTTCCAGTCCATGGTGTGTCTCCTTCTGACAACGGCTCGCCGCTGCCGCGCGAGTCGAACCCACGCAAGCTGCACGACGCGTCAGTCTCTCTTGTGGTCTGGGATACATGGGGCCGCCGAATGCCAGGCGCCGCCCCACGAACCGGTAAGCAAGCAACTCCCGCCGCCTGGCGCGACCCGCTGCCATGGGGGCAGCCGACCGGCTGGTCGACGAGAGCATACAGAGAGTAGCACAGTCCGGGGGGGCACACAAGGGAGCGGGGAGCGCCGCCGACGGCCTCCCGCTGCACGGTCTCCCCCGCCGTCCGGGCCGGTCAGTCCAGCGGACCCCGGATCAGGCGGAAGGGGAACTCGTCCAGTACCGGCGCAGCCGCGGCTCCCGCACTCAGCCGTGTCTGCACGGCATATCGGCCCGGCTGTAGATCACGCACAGGCACGCGAACGTGGAAGGCTCCGTCGGGCCCAACCGGCACACTCACCGCGCTCAGCCGTGTATCGCCGCTCACCAGGGCGGCATCAAGCGTCACCTGACCCCGCAGCGACACCCTCCCGGCCAGTCGCACCTCGCCGTCGGAGATGTAGAGCAGTGGCAGGTCAACCGCGGCCTCCACCGGCGCCGGCACGCGCCAGAGCTCGCTGCGGCTCAGGCGCGTTCTGCCCTCGGCATCGAGGTACTCGAACACGGCCGCCACGCGCCCGCCCATCGGTGGGACCTGGTAGTCCAGCTCCACCCGGGAACCGGGGCTGGAGGTGACCTGAATGCCGGACGCCTGCTCCTGACCGTCCGGGAGAGCCCTGATGCGTGCGCGGACAGTCATCGCCGCGCCGGGCACCGGCTCCTCGGCGATGGTCGCCGTATAGCGATTGGCGCCGGGGATGACCTGGCCGCTCGTCACATCGGTGACCAGCAGGCCATACCTGAGCGGATCGATCGGCACGCCTCGGAGCAGCGCGAACTCCTCACTCCGGTTGAAGCCGGAGGCCGGCCAGCATGAGAACTCCGCCAGCCGCCGCTGCTCGCGCCCGATGTTGAAGCGCAACGGGGCTTCCAGCCGCGCGGAGCCCCACTCCATGCACGCCAGCGGCAGGAGGACCTCCATCGTCCAGCAATCCGCCTCGCGCCGCGATGCCACCTGCCATTCGGCATCCCAACTCGCCGGCTCGGCATCATCAGCGGGCATCCCGACGCCGTGGCGCGCGTCGTAGCGGGCGCCGAGCAGATTGGCGCCGAAATGGTAGTAGTACGGCGCGCCGGGCATCAGGAAGACCTCGAGGCAGTCATCCTGCCACACCGGCCCATCACGCTCGGTCACCGTAGCGGGCACCCGCTCCATCTGGTCGTCGGCGCACCTGGCCGCCACGTACAGCGCATTGCCGTCACAGGCGATCCACGCCTGCGTCGCCTGCGTGGGGACGGAGCGCTGCGCGTCCACGCAGCGGAACTGCGTGATCTGCGGGGCCGTCTGCCAGCAGGCGTCATCAAGCAGGCCGTCGATGCGCGGAGGCGCCTGCGCTATGGGCGCCTCGAGTTCGGGCACAGTCTGGGCGTGCGCGAGCGCCATGCACAGGCCCAGCAGGGAGAAGGCCGCGCTCAGATGCGGCACCATGAGCACGGCTGTCGGGAATGGTCGTCTACTGCTCACCGAGTGCCTCCTGGATGCTGAGAATGTGGTCGGCGACGAGCCAGCGTTGACGGTCAAGGTAGCGCCCGCTGGCGAAGTTGCCGATGGCCGGTCGGCCGGCTTCCTTCGGGTCCATTTCGCCGATGAGCAGCTTGACGTTATCCGGGAGCAGCTCGCGGAGTTCATCCAGGTCCGCCTGCGCGGCATCCGCGGCCTTGACGGCGTCGGGCTTGCGGGACTCACGCGCCCGCTCGATGGCCTGCTCGAGTGCGGTCAGGTAGCGGAGGTCATCGAGGCCCTGCCCGGTCTGCGCGAGCTCCAGTGTCGGCAGCGGCTTGCCCGGCGTCAGCCATGAGGCGTTGTAGGCGCTGTCGCCGTCGAAGGTGTTCCAGGGCTTGGTGACCGCATAGCGGTGGTACCACTGGAAGCGACCCTTCGCGCCCATCCGCCAGGGGTAGAAGCCCCAGACCACACGCCCGTTGCCGATGTTGTAGAACCACAACTCGCAGCCGGCCTGCCGTATCTGGTCCACCGTTTCGGTTGTGATCGGGAAGGCGTGGTTGGGCATGGCAATCTTCAGGCCCGGCAGCATGACCTGCTCCCACGGACCGTTCATCGAGGAGACAGTGCGGATGCCGGGGGTGTCCCTGGTCAACTGCACGAGCTGTCGGCCCAGCTCCGCCCCCGTGGCGCCCTCGTTGGACAGCTCATCCGAGAGGTAGATGACGACCTCCGGCCACCCGCGTTCCCGCTCCTTCTGCTTAACCCAGGAGATGAGGCTCCTGTAGGCCTTCTCCCACTGCGGGGAGAACTGCTCGAGCTTCGTGCCGTAGATGCCCCTCGCCAGGTAGTCCGTGCCCAGGGCAGAGAAGCCGTACCATGGCATGGGCCCCATCCCGGCCTCGGTGTAGGCGTCCATCCATTGCACGAGGCGGTGGTCGTCGCCGATTGTGACCTCCCCCGCCTCGTTCACCGTCATCTGCACGCGGAGATCATCGCAGAACGCCAGGCTGTTGATGTTGTACTGCTTCAGCAGCTCGAAGTCATCGCGTTCGTGCCGGAACACCTGCTCGCGCAGCCACCCATCGGTATCGGCGAAGCTCCTCCGCCACCAGTAGAGGTACCAGAGCGTGTGGTCGAAGTGGTAGAGACCGGCAGTGATGGGCGTCGGCCCGAGCTTGATGGGCACGATGCGCACCACGAGGTCGAGATCGGTGGGCGCGGCGGCACTCGGGGCGATGTGGAGCTTCCCTCGGTAGACGCCGGGTGTCGCGGTCTCCGGGGCGTGGAGGCGCACACACCAGCTCGTGGTGACGCCCTCCGGCACCGGCATCGGGTTGCGTGGCTGGATCGGACCCGCCTTGATGGTATAGCGATACTCAACGGCGCTGCGGCTGGATTCGACATAGCGGACGACGCCGAGGTCGATGTCCCCATCGGCCTTCAGTGTGTTGCCGTCGGGGCCGACGAGGTCGCTCACAGTCACCGAGACCGCGCCGACCGGCGCCAGCGGATGGAGGCTCAGGCGCAGGGAGTCATACTGACCGGGCGCGAGAAAGGCCGAGAGTTCGGTGACTGCCTCACCATCCTGCGGCGCGCTGCCGGGGAGTACCGGTTTAGCGAGGTCGCGTGAGAAGAGCACATAGCCGCGCTCGCGGTCGGCTGCCGTCACTGCATGGGCCGTCTCCCGGGCCGGCTCGTCGAATGTCATCGGCACGCTGCGCTTGCGCGCGGCGCGAAGCTGCGCCAGCTCCTCGACCATCTCCTGTTCGACCGCGGCCGGGTAGATGACCAGCGCGCACAGCGGCATGCCCTGCAGCTCGATCGTCGCCTGGCCGCCCTGCACCGGGAGGTCGACCGTCTTCTCCTGGAAGTCCGGCGCGACGAAGCGGTCATACATGTCCACGCCCGGCTCCCACCACTCATCCATGTGCCGGTAGACGACATCGGCGCACCACTCGCGGGCGTCGGGTCGGTAGGCGAGCAGCTCCTGCCCACCCACCTTCACCGACCAGTTCGTGTATGTGGGCATGACAGTCCCGCCCAGGCCGGTGTCACCGATGAGCAGCCACGCACGGTACTCGCCGTCAGGCAGGTCGACGCCGAACCGGCTGCCGGCGGGCGGGACAACGAAGTCGCGTGCCAGGTCATCAGGCAGAGCGTGCTGTTGCGCGGGGGGCTTGGCTGCGCCCAACCAGCCGTGGCCAGTCTCCTGCGAGTATGCGCTCTCCGATGTCACTGCCAGGAAACCCGCCCATGTCGCGGATTCGTCTTTCCCGAAGTCGAACCGTCTGACACTCGCGTCCCCGACGCGCAGGCTGACCTGTGCCGTCCCGTCAGTCGCCCGGGCGACGTCAAGCTGCGCGCGTTGAGCGGGGGAAATCGAGAAGTCGTCCAGGTAGAGCGTCCCTTTAGGCGAGTAGAAGCTCACGATGGTCATGGCGTAGCGCGCCTCGGGGGGGGACTGGAAGGCGCCCGACATCTGCTTCCAGGGCGAGTTGCTCCGCAGCGCGCCACCCATGCCGTCATGCTTGATGTAGCTCTTGTCGTCCCGGTACCAGTAGACCTGCGCGGCGGAGACCAGGTTGTACGAGCCCGGCGCGCAGTCATCGGCCCGCACCCAGTAGCTGAAGCTGTAGCCGCGGTTGCCCTCGACCACCACTCCCGGCGCTCCGGGCGTCTGCAGACCGTTGGACCAGCGCCCCTTCTCCTTGTCCGCCAGGACGGGGTCCAGCTTCATGCAGGCCTGCCCGCCGTGGGCGATGGCCGCGTCGGTCACGGTCGAGATCGCCGGACTCGAGCGCCACCCGACCGCGGCGCCGGTCGTCGGATCAGTTGTCTCGAAGCCGCTGTTGTGGACGAGGTTGGCCGGGCCGACACCGTCTCCGCCCGGAGCCTCCCACGTCCGCGCCGAGGCGCCCTCGAAGTAGATGCGCCACTCGACCCGCTCGAGACCGGCCTCCGCCGCCGGGGCAGCCCAGCGCACCACTCCGCGGTCGGAGGCGCCGGCATCCGGGGTAAAGGTGGCGGGCACCACCTCCCCCGCCGCGCTCGCGACGCGAATGGAAGCCGGGTCGAGCGCGCCCTCGACACCGAGGCGTGCCAGCAGTGCCCCGAAATCCGCGTAGGCCTCGGCCGTCGACGGCAGCGGCTGAGCGGGGAGTGAGACCGGGGCGAAGTAGGCGGCCAGTTCCTGGGCCGCCGATGCGGCACAGGTCAGCGCCACCGTCAGAAGACAGATGAATGCAGCCGGGTGCAACTTGCGCATGGGTCGCCTCCGCGCGCTGTGGTAGGGCTCGAAACGTCGCGGGTCAGTTCGCCGGTGGCGCAGGAGGCCCCTCCCGCAGTCCTTGTGTCGCGCGGTGCGTCGTCGGTTCAGCCCACCCGGCGCAAGCGCCTACCTGGCAGCCGCGAACTCCGCCATCAGCATGGAGTACGCCGCGGAGGCGACCACGCCCGAAGGCGGAAGAACACGGATGTCATACCCCGGCACATCCACCACCGCATCGCCGTACGCCCAGCAGCCGTCGATGTTGATGTCCGCGCCCATATCTTCCGCGCGCCGCTCCGGAGTGCCCGACACGACGGTCACGATCTTCGCGCCCAGCTCGTGTGCCGTCTCCACCCACGGCCCCCACGGCTCGTAGTAGCCCACATACAGGATGAGGTCGCCGGGCTTCACGAACTCGCCCAGCTTGTCGGGATTCGACATCGCCAGCGGCTTGACGAGGCCCGGGTCGCCCGAGATCGAGGGAAGCTCGGGCGGCAGATGCCCCAGCGAGCCGTACCACACCGTGTGCCCGGCGGCGGCGGTATCGGCGGCGAGCCGGCCGGCCTCGGCGAACTTCTCAGCCTGACTGACCTTCAGCCTCCGGAGGCTGTTGGCGACCCGCGCGAGGTACTCGCGCCCCAGCAGGCCCTCCCGGATGGGCTCCACCGGGCCCGGCTCCCACTGCAGCTTCAAGTGCCCGGCGTTGCGCTCGCGACCGCCGGGAACCACCACGCTCTGGTACATTGGCGGCAGCTTGCCCAGACGGGTGAGGGCGGAGACGAGTTCGGCGGTGAAGGTCCACAGATGAGCGGAGACCACCGGGGCGCCCAGAGGCAGCCCATCGACCGAATGCATGTCCCCAATGTCGACGCCGCGCTCATTGGGCCAGATGCCGCGCGGGGTGACCGGGAGCACCATGCGCCCAATGGAAAGCCGCTTGACCGCCTCCGCCTGATCGCTCTGAAGTTCGGAGCCGGGCGCGTCCGGTGTGAAGGCGCCGTAGAGGATCACCGGGAGCGGAGGGATGGCCGCCGTCATGGTTGCGGGCGCGGGCGCCGGCGCCTCCTTCATCTCTCTGACGAGCATCAGCCCACCGGCGCGGTTGAGGCCCTCGAGCACAAAGCCGCGGTCTCCGGCCAGCCAGAGATCCCCCGTTGTTGCCACGTGCGGCGCCGCCATCTCGGCGAGCCGGGAGTATGTGTCCAACTGGGCAACCATCCCACGTATGGCCTCGAGAACGGCATCGGCGTACTTGCCCGACGGCGAGGGTGCGGCGACGGCACAGGTGACACTCAGCAGCAGAACAAGCAGCAGCAACTCTCGCATGTGACAGCCTCCAGGGCGACTCAGGGTCAGTTCTACCGCGGGCCGCGGGTGACATCCTCCCGCATCCGGTAGTATTGCTTGTGCTCTTCGTCGGTCGACTCGACCACACCGTCCTTCATGACGATGTTGAGATTGTCGGCATCATACAGGGCTCCCACGTCCTCCGCCGGATTGCCGCTGACGACCAGCAGATCAGCCCGCTTCCCCGCCTCGATCGTGCCGAGTTCATCGAGACGACCGTAGGCGTCGGCATTCGTGCGGGTGGCCGCCACGAGGGCCTCCATCGGCGAGAGCCCGCAGGCGACAAGCTCCTGCAGCTCGTACAGCGTGCGATCACCGTAATCCCAGCTCCGCGGGTTGCCGGGGTAGTCGGTGCCGACACCAAGCTTCACGCCGAGTTGATGCGCCAGGCGCACCCCGGCGCGGTGGATCGGCTGTGACAGCTTCATCTCCTTCGTCTGCCAGGGCTGATCGGCGAGGCCCTCGATGTTGCGCTCGCAGGTGACGGAGAGCGTCGGCGTGTAGAACAGCCGCTGCTCCGCAATCCCGCGGACGGCGGCCTCGTCGATGAAGGCGCCGTGATGAATCTGGTCGACTCCCGCCTCGATGCACCAGTTCAGCCCCGGCTGCGTGTGGCAGTGTACCACCACCGGTAGCTCCCAGGCATGAGCCTCCTCGACGAGCGCCGTCAGCTCCTCCGGGGTGTAGTTGGGCGAGGCGCACTTCTCGTACTCGCCGTAGAAGCCCCCGGAGGCGGCCGTTTTGATGAAGTCCGCCCCCGCCATGACCATCTCCCGCACGGCCTTCCGGACCTCCCACGGGCCATCCGCGGCACGGAACTTCACATGCCCGTTCGTACAGGTGACGATGCAGCCGGCGATCACCCGCGCACAGCCGCGCACGAGCCCTTGCTCGATGTCGTCGCGCAGCCGTATCCCGTCGATGTTGGACGATACGCTGCAGACGGTGGTGATCCCACGCTGCAGGCTCAGGCGCAGCACGCGCTGTGCGTTGGCGTCACCACCGACGTGCGCGTGCCCCTCGATGATGCCGGGCATGACGGTCCTGCCGGTTGCGTCGATGACCTCCGCCCCGTCGGGTACAGCAACCTCACCCCACCTGCCGACTGCCTCGATGCACTTCCCGCTGATGACCACGACGTTGTCGGGTACCGGCTCGCCGCCGTTGCCGTCGATAAGCAGACCGTGCACGACTGCCTTGTACTCGCTCATCGCTGCCTCCCGGGTATGCAGGCATCTTGTGGACCCACTGCATTCGGCACTCCCAGAGCGATGCGGACGCGGCATAGCACTTCTCGGCCTTGCGAGCAGTGGTGTCGAGCATCGTGCCCAATCAGTTGTAGCCGAATACGTGTGAAGCTGCGCGTGCGGTGTGCGCCGTTCGGCGCCTGGTGTGCGGATTGCCGAGTCGGACGCATCGGGTCCGCATGGACCCGATCCGGACGCCGGGCAATCCGCACGGCCGTTGCGCCCCGCATTCTACCCCTTCGGGCACACTCCTGGCCGTACTTCATCGCAGGGGTCTGGGGAGNNTGGGGCAGCGCCCCAAGGTGCTGCCGTTCCATGGCCGACGATCCTACTCGGTGGCGAGGAAAGCCTCATGGAACACCACCGCGCCGCGCGGCACGTCATCGCCGAACGGCAGGGCGCAATGCAGTGACGATGAACTGCTCCGTGTGATTGCCGTACTGACAGTCCGCGAAGGCGGCGATGGTGATCTCTGTGATTGCGTCGATGTCCGCGTCTGTCTCATATCTGATGACCATGGCGTATGCTGTATCCTCCATTGAAGTCACTGGTTGGGCTGATGGGGCGGGACGCTGAGCACTGAGTGTATATCCACTCTGGGGATCTCCACCGTTAGCAGGCCATTCCGGTGCGACCACTGGAGCCCATCATCGCCCGGTAGAAGGGTGACCTGCTTGGGCGCCTCGGGGCACCGAATGCGGAGCGTGACATTCTCGATCGGCGGAAGCTGTTCGACGATGACGCGTGACGGCGAGAGCGTCTC
>DPJP01000421.1:0-10168 GCA_003542955.1 Armatimonadota bacterium | reverse complement strand
CAGACTCCCGTCACGGCGCCGGGGGATCACCTCGAGCCAGGCGGGTCCCTCGGCCGTGACCTCCCAGGGCAGCTGAAGCCGGGCGATCAGGCCGCGGATGAAGCGGCGCAGCAGCGGGTAATGGCCCCGGAAGTAGCTGCTGAAGAGCGGCCCGTGGGCGGCAACAATCCAGCCCGCTCCGACGCGGCGCGCGGTGATCGCGGGCTGCCCGGTCGCATCCTTCTCCGGCTCCTGCTGGTGCATCAGGTGCGTCCATACCTCCGTGCCGGGCAGCGCCCGTACCGGCTGCCACGGGCCGCCGACCGGCACCGCCCTCTGATCCACCGGCAGGTACCAGACCGTCTCGGGGCCATGCTCCTCGGCCGGCTCGACGCCGACGAGGTCGGCCGTCTCTACCGCCAGATGCCCGCCGCTGAGCAGCACGGCGCCGCCGGAGCGCGCATACTCGAGCAGCGCGGACTTGATCGGCTTGGAGAGCCGCGTCTGCCCCGGCACGATGACGAGCTTGTACTGCCCTATCCGCCCCGGTGCATCATGCTCGAGGATGATATCGGCGGAAAGCTGGTTCTCCAGCACTGCGTGCAGTGCGCCCTCGACCGCCTCGTGCGCGCTGCCGAGGTTGAACAGCGGATCGTTGCAGGTGTAGTAGTGGCTCGCAAGATGGAGCACCGCGACCTCCGCCGCCGTCTCGGTCCGGAAACAGGCATCCTGCCGCTCCCGGCACCACTCAGCGACATCCCCCAGCAGCTCCTGGTGCCAGCCGGTGAGCCAGCCGGAGCGTTGCGGCTGGTTGTAGACCATCACCGCGCCGCCGAGGGCGATGACTTCGGAAAGCTCCTGGCACAGGTGTAGCGGCGTCTTCATGACCCACGGCGACATATCCCCGCCGCCGATCCTGGTGAAGCCCCAGGCCATCAGGTCCCAGGTCATGCCTCGGCCGTCCATCACGCGACCCTCGACGGCCGCCCGGTCCGCGCCCCATGATGGGCTGTAGTCGCCGCTGAGGTAGTCCACCGGCGCGGCAACCGCCTCCGGCTGGCGCATCGTGTACATCCAGTTCGAGCAGATCAGGCAGTCGGGTTTGCGCGCATGCACGGCCTCTGTATAGCGTGTGACATGCTCTGTGAACAGGTCGCGGTTGAATGCCAGCCACGCCAGCCAGTGCTCGTCGCCGGCCGCCTGCGGGACCGTCTGCACTCCGGTGCGGCGCCGGAACTCCGCCTGGCACCGCTCACACCAGCAGGGACGTGACGCCCAGTTCTCACCATCGACCCAGAAGCCGTCGACATCGTACTTGTCCACGATCTCCAGCATCTGAGGGATCATGAGTTCGTCGACGTAGCCGCTCAGGCGGCAGGTGAAGTTGGGGTCGGCGGAGCCATCCGCATGGATCAGCGCCCAGTCGGGATGCAGCTCGATTGCGCGGGTGTCCCAGACGCCCGAGTAGTGCATCCCGAGCTTGATCCCCAGTTCGCGCGTCACGTCCCGGTGTATGCGCAGGGCATCCGTGATGATGCCGGGCGAGGGGCTGCCGATCTGTGTTGGCCAGCTCGTGTAGCCGGCATGCCCCTTGCAGTCGCACTGGATCCAGTCCGGTTTGACGCGCAGCAGGCGTTCGCGGAGATGCTCATGCGTCAGTTCGCGCCCGAGTTCAGTGTCCGTGGCCTGGGCGTGGAGGTCATAGTGCAGGCCGAAGAAGACGTGCGTGTGCCAGTTGTCCCTGGGCATTGGCGGCCTCAAGAGGGCGGAGTTGAGAGCACGGTGCCGGTCGCGGTGCAATTCCCGAAGGGCGTGGCCCTTCCCTGCATCTGTGGGCGTTGCGTGGCGAAAAGCAGCAGGGAGACTCGCGCGCGACGGAGAATGGGGCCGCCGGTGCTCGCAGAACGTCACAAGAGGGAGTGTTGTCACTGTGTGCAGACCGGGCCTCCTGGTGTCGGCCGTGCTCATGCTCACCGCCGCAATTGCCGTGGCCCAGCAGAACCCACTGGTCGGGAATTGGCTCTTTCAGGGGCAGGGCTTCGAGATCCGCTTCGAGGTGCGCGCCGACGGGACGTTCCAGCGCTCGGTCAAGAGCCCAATGGGGCAGCAGGAGAGCGCCGGGGCCTATCAGTACGGCAACGGCATGCTGATACTGCAGCCACAGAACCTGCCGCCGGAGCAGTTCATGGTCCAGCCCCAGGGCGCCGACCAGCTTCTCATCCGCGACGCCATGGGCAACATGTTCACCATGGCGCGGCAGGCCCCGGTCCCGGCGACGGCCCCCGGCGAGGCGGCTCCCGGCGGGGCTACCGCGGGGTTCAAGCCCGCACTGCCGCTGCCGCGGACGGCCGGCGGCCACATCATCTACACGAAGACCTCCGTGCGACGCCTGCAACTGCCCGGCCTGGGGCTGCAGGAGATTCCCCTGCCGCAGTTGTTCGTGATGGGAGCCGACGGCGGCAACAAGGCGACCTTCCTGGCGCCTCCGGACCTCACGACGGTGAAGGAGGCGCGCTGGTCACCCGACTACAAGCGGCTGGTGTTCTGCTCCGACTGGCAGTTGGCGCTGTCGGCCTGCCAGCAGGACATCTTCACCGTCAACGCCGACGGCACCGGGCTGCGGCGCGTGAGTGGGAACGAGTTGCGCGGCCCCGCGCCCGCCGGCTACGGTGCGGTGACCGGAGTCATCCGCGTCCCCAGCCCCAACCCGGCCGAGGGCGAACTGGGCGTCGACCGCTCGAGCGTCAACATCTCCGCACAGGGCGGCGATGGCGCTATCCATCACCCGGGCGACGCCAAGGACATCGACGTCCTGTACAAGGACACGAAAGACAAGGCCTGGACCGAGACGCAGATGCGCTTCTTCCTCCCGAAGGTCGCGGCCGGCAACCAGGTGTGGATCAAGGTCTGGCGCAGCCGCTACGACGGCAGCCTGACGATGGTTCAGGTGAAGCCCAACACCGTAAACGACATCGGCGAAATTGAGATCAACCAGGGGACATTCCATGCGTTCCGGCCCAGCATCGGCCCCGACCCGCAGTATGTGGTGGGGATGGGGAGCATCGCCGGGAAGGCCCGCAATGTCGCAAACCCGTCCGGACTCGGGGGCAGGCACGACGAGATCGGTGGCACCGACTCGATGACCGTGCTCGACTTCGCCACGGGAACGCTGCTCAGCAGCCTCGACCCGCTGAAGATGAACATGCACGTCCCCAAGGACCCTGCCGTCTCGCCCAACGGGCAGCTCGTGGCGTGTGCATGGGGGCAGCCGACAACGGAGAGCCTGGCGCTGATCCCGCTGGCCGACCTTGTCGCGATGCGGCCGAACTTCCGCGTGCTCCTGCAGGGGCAGATGGTCCTGCCCGACGCGGTGACGACCTTCCAGGGCACCAACATCAGCTTCGGCTCGCCGTGCTGGTCACCGGACGGCAGCATGCTGTGCTGCTCGCGGTCACAGCTCGTGAGCTACGTTCTCAGCGGCGACCTCGTGCTCATCGGCAGCGATGGATCGAACGCCCGTCAGTTGACAAACCTGGGCCCTAACGCACTGGCCGGGCAGCCTTGCTTCTCGCCCGACGGCAAGAAGATCGCGTTCACGGTCGTCACGGGCAAGGCCGGGCCGCTCAAGATCGAGGACCTCATACTGCTCAACATCACCGCGAACATCTACACCATCGATCTGCAGACCGGAGAGCTGACACAGTTGACCAACGACGGCGCCTCCGCCGAGCCCGCATGGGGACCGTAGGCACCGACTGCCCCGAGCAATACGTCGTTGCGGCGGGGCTCACGGCGCGGCGGATATCTGCGCCACGGGCACCAGGTGGACCGTGTGCGGCCCCTGGTAGGTCTCGCGCGGCATGAAGATGAAGCTGCTCGCACGCGCCTCGGCATCATAGTCGAAGCCGGGGTCCTCGAGCAGCCGCAGCCGCGAGTTCCCGCCCTCGAGTGAACTCGATGTGACCGTGTATGGCGACGTACGCAGGCCGCCATGGTCGACGGTGATCACGGCCCCGGCCGGCGGCAGGAACTCGCCGGCTACAAGCAGGCTGCCGCCGCCGGCAGCCCGCTCGACACCCAGCAGGTCGCATGACAGCGGCTGCCCATTTGCCAGTTTTGCTCCCGCCCAGGCAATCTCTCCGGCTACGACCATCGCCGAGACCTTCTGCTCCGCCGACACCGAGAGCACCGCAAGCTCCGTGGTGGCCTGCAGTGGCCGGCCTCTGTACTCCGTGTCTACTCCCGCGGCGTTGATCAGGATCAGGTCGGCGCGGCCACCGACGGTCAGCTCAATCGCCAGTTCCGCCCCCGGTATGTCCACGAGGTTCACAGCCCCCACCGCGGGCTGATCGGCGAAGGGCACGACGACTGAGGCGAAGAGCGACTGCCCGCCCTCTCGCCGCAGCATCGAGAACCGCCGGTGGTACTGGTCCAACTTGCCGTCATCGTTGCCCGCCTGGCGGATCGAGGGCGCGCTCCCGGTCACGAGTTCGTCGCCGGGCAGTGCGACCGTGTGCACCTGCAGGCCGAGGGCGTCGTTGACATTACGGTAGTCGAGGTGAACCATCCGGCGATCGGTCACCCGCGCGGTCTGCAGCTCGCTCATGTAGCCGTACGCGTGGCCGGTCGCGGCATTGATCGACTGCTCGTTCGTGCCGGGCGTGAACTCGACGCCCGCGGGCACCAGGCTCTCGCGCGGCGAGAGTGGGAGGTCGGCGCTGAGTGTTTGTGGCACATCCGCGCTGCCATGCAGGAGGTAGTCGTGGACCTGTCCCCCCTGAACCTGGAAGACGTCCACAAGGTAGGTGCCGCTCTCCCCGCCGCCGACCAGGGCCACCGTGCGCCGGTAGACGTCGGTGAGGTTCGGATAGACCTGTGGGTTGTCCACGGAGACGACCTGGATGCTCGGCCCCGGCATGAAGTAGCGCAGGTGCCCGTGCGTGGTGCGATTGGCGAGCTGGTTGGCCTGATCAACAACCACGAGGTTGTGGCCGGGAGACAAGACCGCCCACTCGCGCCACTTCGTGTGGGTGTAGCCGATGTCGGAGAGCAGCTCGTGGCCGTTGGCCCAGAGCAGCAGGCTCAGCCCGTCGTTGTGCGAGTGTCCGTAGCCCGGCGACCACGTCAGGTGGGCCTGCACCTGCTGTTGACCTTCGCCGGCGCCGAGGACTGCGTGGCCCAGCCCGCCGAGCAGGTCGGGACCCGATTCCGCGAGTTCTCCCCCGCCATTGGTCCACCAGGTATCATGGACCGGGGCGTAGCGGCCGTCGGGCAGGCGCATGCGCAGCAGTGCCTCGCGCGCCCGCGTCACCTCCGGGATGTCGCCCTCGATGTCGAGGTTGTCGAAGCGCTCTCCCGTCTGCTCATTCACATAGCCCGGCGGGTCCGAGTACCCCCTGGCCGCGGAGAAGACGCTGCCCAGGCCCCCGATGACCTGTGAGTGGTAGGATGGCGCTCCTTCGACCCATGAGCCATCGGAGAAGAACTGCTCGGTCAGCAACCGTCGCGTGCGGTCAACGGCGGTGTGGACATACGCGGGATTACCCAGCACGCGACCGACTCTGACGAAGTCGGCCCACATGCCGGGGCTCATGTTGTGCAAGCCGTCCTTGTTCGCCATCACCTGCTCTGTCATGTCTGTCAGCAGGCCGCGCGCGGCAGCCTCGACGTCAGTGTTCTTCTCGGCTGACAGCAGGCTCAGTGCATCCGATGCGGCCAGCAGATCGTAGGTCGCCAGCAGGGGATTAGAGATGTCCATGTAGGCCCACCAGGTCCAGCGCGCCGTGCGATAGCCCGGCCGGAAGTCGGCGGGGCTCACATCGCCCTCGTAGATGACCTTCTGCCTGAAGGGGAAGTCGAAGTGGTAACAGTAACCGGGGAAGACCTCCGCGAAGCGGTGGAGGATCAGCCCCGCGCGGCGGCCGTAGTCGGCCTCGCCCGTGAGCGTGTGCAGGCGAGCCAGGTTCAGGGCAGCGCCCTCCATATAGCGGATCTTGTGGTAGTCGATTCGGGCCTGGAAGAAGCTGCGGTAGGGCTCCTGCTCCTTCCACCACGGCGGGCGGCTCTCGTGGTATGGGTACCTCGCGACTTCTCCGGTCGGCGTATTGACTTCCAGCACCCCGGTGGTGGGGTACTCCTCGCTCGGGTAGACGTGCCCGCAGTAGCTGCATCGCACTTCATCCGGCCGCTCGATGCTCCATCCCCCGCCCAGTTGCCCCTCCTGCTGCCCGCCGGTGCAGTTGAGACACCCGACGAAGTAGAGGCCCGACTGGGTCGGGATGAACTCGACCATCTGCTGCTCGCTCATCGCTATCACCGGCTCGACGGCTCGCCTCAGGCCCTCCACCTGCTTCACATCGGCGTTGAACGGCAGCACCGGGTGCTCGACAGCGTACACCGCGGCGACTGAGAGCGTCAGTACCAGGGGCAGGCAGCAGCGAATCATGGCAATCAACTCCAGTAATCTCAACTCCGCACGGCTCCGGCGATCCGGGCTCATCGTGGGGAGGATACCGCGCGACGAGTACATCGCGCGCACGGGACAAATTCAGGGCTGCGCCCCGAGGCACCTCCCCCGGCAAGAAGGTCACACTGCCTGTCTTGCCCAATTCATGCCACGCGCGCAGTCGGACGAGCCGGAGCGGCACGGAGGAGACGCGATGAACTCGATGCCCGCAAGCGTTGCCGATGCAGTCGGTCGTGAGATCGAGGCGGGGGTGTTCCCCGGGGCGGTCGTCATGCTCGGACGGCCGGGAGAGGTGCTCTGTCATGCGGCGTTCGGCTATGCCCGCGTCCAGCCGACGCGTGTCCCCATGCAGCCGGACACCATCTTCGACCTCGCCAGCGTGACGAAGGTGGTCGCCACGGCGACAGCCGCCGCCATCTGCATTGACGACGGGCTCCTGGCGCTCCCCGATCGCGTGAATGCCTACCTGCGGAGCTTCAACGCCCCGGGGGCGGAGGAGGTCACTATCGCCCAACTGGGAGCGCATGTCGGCGGACTCGACAACACCAGGTTCGACAATCTCGCCGGTGAGGCGATGCTGGAGGCGCTTGTGGCGGCTCCCCTGGCACGCGCGCCGGAGAGCGACTACGAGTACACCTGCCGCGCCTTCATCCTGCTGGGGCTTGTGATCGAGGCGGCTACCGGGCGGTCGCTGGCCGATTTCTGCGATGAGCGCATCTTCCGTCCGCTCGGGATGATCGACACGCACTTCGCGCCCTTCGTCGACACCTCGCGCCTGGCGGGCAGCGAGAGGGAGACGCCCGGGCACATCAGCGACGAGCAGGCGCAGTCAGCGGGGCGGCCGATCGGCAATGCCGGGCTGTTCTCGAACGCCCCCGACCTCTCCCGCTTTGCGGAGATGATGCTCGGGCGCGGCGAGCGCGACGGAGTGCGCACTCTGTCGGAGGCCACTCACGGGCGCATCACCACGCGCCTCTCCCCCGCCCACCTGCCCGCGCGGGGCTTCGGCTGGGACCTCCGACCGACCGAGATATCTCCAGCGCGCGCCCGCCTGCTCTCCGCCTCCGCCTACGGCCATACGGGCTGGACGGGCCAGTCACTCTACGTTGATCCCGAGCGNNACCAACCGGACGCACCCGGCGCGGCAGGAGAACCACGAGGCGACGGCCGTTGCCCGCGCGCGCATAGCCGACGCGCTGCTCGAGGCCTTCCCGGGCTGAACCGATCTCGGACGCACGGCCCGGTCGGCTTCCCCTCATTGTGTCGGATGGCCCGGCCGAGGCCGCAGGACGGGGTCACACGGGCATGCCGTCGCTCGTGACCCCCACCGCGGCGCACCGCCCTTCGGCAGGAGGGGCCGAACGGGAAAGCGGTCCGCAGGACCGCAGGGGCCCATCCGGCCCGTGATGCGGGTGCCCTTCCGTTGCATGCGTCCGCACAGAACGAAACGGCCTCGATCCACCCGCCCCTCTACACCTCCGCGAAGTGCTTCCTCACCTCACCGAGTTGCCCGTTGACCTTCTCGACACCCTCGAGCAACTGGTCCATGTATGCACGTTCCGCGAGCAGACGCGTGTGGCTCATCAGCACCGCCGTCTCGTTCTTCGCCTGCTCGCAACCCGGCAGGCGCAGGGCAGCATAGTCCTGCGGCACGTCAGGGCGATACGGGATGGGGCTCGTGCGGTCATACAGGTTCAGCAGCGGATTGCGGTAGACCGGGTCGTAGGGACCGCCCGCGCTGAAGCCCTCTGCCGCCAACGCCTGCAGGTACTGGTCTCGGGTGATGCCCTCGCCCTTCTGTGGATCGAAGACCATCGTCATGGCATAGTAAGCCTGGCGCGTCACGCGCGGGTCGCGGCGGGCCGCCCGCAGTGGTCCACCAATCCGCTCCAATCCCGCGGCCAGGTACTGCACGTTGGCGTCGCGCTGTTCGGTCTGCTCGGCCAATCGCGACAGGCCGCCGCGCAGGAGCACACACTGCATCTCGGTAATGCGGTAGTTGTGGCCGTAATGCCCGGCCGGCTTCATATCCGGAGGCGGCGTCCAGCCCACCTGCTTGAGCGCGAAGGCAGTCTGGAAGGCCTCCTCATCCCGGCAGGTGACAAAGCCGCCCTCGCCGCTGGTGAGCACCTTCGACTGCTGGAATGAGAAGCTGCCGGCATCGCCGAGCGCCCCGGCGCACACTCCGCGCCACTGGCTCCCGTGCTGATGGGCCACATCCTCGACGATTCTCAGGTCGTGCTTGCGGGCGAGTTCGCCCAGCGCGTCCATGTCGCACATGCAGCCATAGAGCTGCACGGGGATAATGGCACGCGTACGCGGCGTGATGGCTGCCGCTGCCGCGTCGGGATCAATGCACAGCGTCTCGGGGTCGATATCCACGAGCACAACCTGTGCGCCGATGTCGAGGGCCGCCTGGGCGGTGGCGACCCACGTGAGCCCCGGCACAATGACCTCGTCACCCGGCTCGACGCCGACGGCCTGCAGCGCGCACTGGATCGACACCGTGCCGTTGGAGACGCACATACCGTGGTTGGCGCCGAGGAACTGGCAGAACTGCTCGGCAAATGCCGTTTCGTGCGGTCCCATCCAACTCCACTTGCCGGAACGGACGACCTCCGTCATCCATTCGACTTCCTGATCGCCGCTGATCGGCCAGGGCGACGGTTGCAGCGCAACGGCGGGGTTGCCGCCTGTAAGGGCGAGTCTCTCACTCATTGTCGGGTACCTCCCGGATGGCTCTGCACTGCCGCTCACGCTATCACTCATGCCGCCCCGTGGCAACAGACATGTATTGTGAAAGTTGACATTCAGTGCTATCGTGCGCCCATGGAGAACCGCTTCTTCTCTGCCCAAGTACTTGACGTGCTCCTCGACCCCACACGCTGGACGGTCTTCGGCCCCTACTGCGAGCCGCCCGTCGAGGCGGTGTCGGCGCCGGATCACGAGGCGTGGATGGCCGACCACTCACATCGGCACGGGCACGTCGAGGTGATGGCCGTACTCCAAGGTGAGGGGCACCACGGCTACCGGGGGCGGGTCTACCCGTTCTCGCCGGGCACTGTATTCTGCTTCGGCCCCGGCGAGCGCCACGATGTCATGATGCCGGAGTGGGCGCCGGAGGCCAACCTGCTCTGGGTGAATGTCACCGCGCGCGGCTTCGCGGCGCGGCTGATGTCCTTCAGCCGTCGTGCCCACGGCCGCCAGGGCCAACCCGGGCACCTGCTCATGGCCGAGGATACCGGCCTGCTCGGCCCCAATCCACTCCTGCATCTTCGCGCCATCGAGCGATCGCGGCCGGCGGTGCGCCCACTGCTGGTGCGCGCGGGGCTCGAGTTGCTGATCGCCGCCATCGTCGAGCATGGCTTCGAGCCGCCGTCGGGCGATACCCAGCCGCGGGCGCGCAGGGTCATCCGGATGGTCGAGGACTACATCCACGAGGTCGGGGGGGCAACCGACATCCACGAGTGCGCCCGCCTGGCCGGCTACAGCCGGGCGCACTTCCTGCGGCTCTTCAAGGACCAGACCGGCTCTCAAGTCAAGCCCTATATCGACGGCTGCCGTCTTGCCAAGACCGCCGAACTCGAGCGCCAGGGCTACAAGCACAGGCAGATCGCGGAGCACTTCGGCATGTCGCCATCCTCGTTCTCACGCTGGTACAGGCGGATGAGCGGTCAGCAACCGATCTGAGAAGCCGGAAGGGCTGCACCGAAGTCTCAGGCC
>DPJP01000121.1:4550-9640 GCA_003542955.1 Armatimonadota bacterium | reverse complement strand
TGCCCATATCAGGAGTTCTGAGATTGTCCGGGGTACGCGCCAGATTGTTTGGCGCAGGCGCGCGTGCACACTACCACCCAACCGCGGGGAGTGTGACCGTCTCCTCCTGCCCGTTCACCATGCGGGTGACCAGTGCGCGCGCGGTGGTTGTGAGCGTGTCGCCGGAGGCTGTGGGAGCGGCAATCTCGGCATCTCCCCGGTTGAACACCACCATCGTGTCGCCGACGCGAAGTGCGTCGAAGGCGTCGGTCGACAGGTCCGTGACCTCCGGAACCGTGGCGCCGGCATCACCCACGAGCAGGGGCACGAGGAAAGTCGCCTCGGCGGTCGGCGCCGTCCTTAGCTCGAGCATGTTGATTTCGGCATTCTCCGGGGTGAGGTCACGGGTCGGGTGCACGAACTGCGGACGGTAGGTCGTGCTCTCCCCCATCACACCTGCCGGCTTGAGCGGAGCGATCGTCACCTGCGCGGCATTGCGGGTGATGGTCCAGCGGCCTTCGGCGGCGGCCGTCTCACCCCAGTGGTGGAAGAGCCAACTGAAGGTTCGCGGTGCGTCGGCGCCAAGGCGGTCATGGACGACGACGAGGTCGCGCCCCGCGAGGACAAAGGTGCGGTCGAAGCGGGTGAGGCCCAGTTCCTTCGGATAGGCCGATTGCGCGTTGCCGGCGACGATAGTGATGTCACCGTCATTGACAAAGCCCGTAATGTGGGCGCGGCCCGGCTTCGGACTCGGCCACATCTCCCCATCGCCGTACTGGCCCTGACCATCGACGAGGACTGTGTTGTGGTTGCGGGTCTTCTTCTCGTAGGTGTAGCCGGGGTCACCGGCGAGCACCTCGCCGCGGGCAAAGAGCACGAAGTGGTTCTGGGCGGGGTGGTTGTGGCCGGTGCCGCCGACGCCGTACTTCTCGCAGAGTTCCGCCCACAGATGCCCACCAAGCGGTCGGCTGACGAAGGCGACGCCGGTGCCGTCTTCGGCCCAGGAGGTGCGGGCGAAGGCGGTCTCCACATCCTGGTAGTAGCTCGCAAGGGGCAGTTTCTGCAGGGGATCGACGGGCTCGATGGTTTCGTCAAGCCAGAGCAGATTGAAGCGGTCCGAGGCCGGCTCGCCGACGAGCGTCTCGGCCATGCCCATCACCACGGGGTCCTTGAACCTCTTCGCCTCCCAGAGGATGAGCCGGATGGGCGGTCTCTTCAGGGTGACGGGGGCATCCTCCATGGCCGCGCTGAGGTTGAGGCCGGGGTAGAGGTAATTGAAGCGGAAGCCTGCCTGCCCGTGGAGGCCGTCGTCGCCTGCGGGGATGCTCAGGCCGGTGCACCACTCGTAGAGGTCCGCGTACAGGTAGAGCGTGGGCATCGAGAAGTCCCAGTATGAGGGGCCTTCGTGGAAGCTGCCGTCGGGGCTGAAGGAGAGCGCGATGCGCTCGAAGCGGTCCCATGCCCATGCCAGCCAGCGGTCGGCTTCGGGCACCTCGCCGCAGATGGCGGCCGCGGGCATCGCCAGCGAGAGGTGTGCGAACCAGTAGTGGTTCTGCTGGAAGTGCTGCCCGCCGCCGGTCATGCCGGCGAGTGAGGCCTTGTAGACCTCCCGGCAGTGGGCGGCGAGGCGGTCCCTGACGCGGTTGCGCAGTTCCTCGGGCATTTGGTCGTAGAGCCAGTCATAGCACAGCGCCATGCCCTCCATGAAGTACTCACCATCGAGATCGACGCCCACGGAGCCGTAATCGGCCCCGACGTCGAGCCACTCGAAGATGGGCTGGAGGCGCTCCGGGTTGGCGTCGAGCACGTATGCGAAAGCGTGAGAGCCGAGGTCGCGGAAGCCGCCGCCGTTGCGGCTGCCGGGCTTGTACTCGGGCGGCTTGCGGGTGAGCATACCGGGGAGCTTGTAGAAGCGCTTGACGGTGTCATTGTTGAGGCGCTCCCGCAGAGCGGGGATGTCGTCTCTGGTGAAGAGGATGCGCGGGTGGGAGCCGAGGAGGGCCTCGCGCATCGGCGGCAGCGGTATCTTCGTAGTGACGGTGGAGATGCCGATTCTGCGGAGCTGTGCGCCGGGCCCCTCGCGCAGGCTTACGCGGATGGTGTGGGCGCCGGCCTGCGCGATGTCGACGGGCATGAAGCGCTGCTGGAGGTTGCCGATAGGGAGCACCAGGGGGCTCTCGATGCGGTCACCATCGATATCGACCCAGAAAGAGTCGGTTCCGTTGTTGGGCGCCTGGGCCTCGACGGTCACCAGATAGCGTGCGGCGGGGAGCTGCTGCTGGAACACGATCTCGAAGCCGGCCCTGGTCACTGCCACATCGCCGCCGTCGGCCGTCTGCACCTCGACGGCGGCGCCGGCTTCGGCCATCTCAGCGGGCGTCATACCGACGATCTGGTCANNGCCGTGCGGCGGCGGAGGGACCTGCTCCGCTCGACCGAGAAGCAGGAACAGTGCCCGCGCGCAATGAACTGTTTAGCAGATGGCAGCTACTTGACGCGGCAGGTGACTCATGGATCAGGACAGAATCTCGGCCGAGCTCGCCGAGCGCAGAGCCAGGGGCGTTCGCACCGGCATCTACATCGCGATTGTCGTGGTCGTGCTCCGCTACCTGCCCGTCACGTCAGAGCTGCTGTTCTTCTCATTGATCGATCACACGGCGCAGGATGGCGCTTTTGTCCTGCGGGGAGCGCAGCAGCCCGGCGACATCGCCATTATCGCCATCGATGACCTGAGCCTGCGGGCAGACAGGCTTGGGCAGTTCCCGTGGCCGCGGGAGACCTACGGCCGGCTGCTCGAGAAGCTCCCCGAGGCGAAGGTCGTCGCCTTCGATGTGCTGTTCACGGAGCCGGACCGGAGTGGGGCGGCGTCGGATGTCGCCTTCGCGGCCGCGATGAGGAAGCACGGGCGGGTCGTGCTGGCGATGCACAGACAGGCGGAGGTGGCGCTCGACGGCGAGGGCGGCGGCGAACCATCCGACCTTCTGAAAGGCTACACGGTGCCTGCCGAGGCGGCGATGCGGATCGCCCCGATGGCCGCCGATACGCTCAACCCGGTGACCCTCGCGCCGCCGGTGGGGGTGCTTGCGGAGGCGGCAGCGGGCATCGGGTACGTCGATATCTCGCCGGACAGCGATGGCGTGTATCGCCGTGTGCGTCCATTGTGGGTGGGCACGGACGGGAGGGCGTACCCGCACTTCTCCGTGGAGACCGCCCGGGTCGCGTCCGGCGCCCAACCCGGCGACATGACACGCGAGTTGACGCGCGGGCGGTTGAGAGTCGCCGAGCACAAGGCGAACCTCGACGGTCAGGGCCGGATGCTGATCAACTACTGCGGCCCGCATGGGACGATCCCCACCTACAGCTTCTGGGATGTGCTGCAGGGCACCGTGCCGCCGGATGAGTTCAAGGACAAGATCGTCTTCGTCGGAGCNNAGCAAGTGCGCCGGGTTTGTACGACATCCGCAGCGGCCCATACTGGACACAGAAGCGCTTCTTCCTCGGCGTTGAGACGAACGCGAACATTGTCAACAGTCTGTTGCGGATGCCGGCTCTGACTGATGGTTCACAAAGCCTGGGCTGGATTCTGTTCGCGATTCTGCTGGGAGCGGTGGCGGGCTGGGTCGTGTGGACCGGCCGGGAGTCGAGCGGGCCGACGATCGGCGCGGGGCTGGTGTTGCTCGTGGCGCTGCCTTCGTTCTTTGTGGCGTTCTACACCATCGCGCACGTCAGTCCATACTCGGCGGTGCTGCTGGCAACCGCCGTCCCGGTCGCGCTGGGGGCCTACGAGCGGCTCGGAGCGGAGAAGCGGATGATCCGGCAGCAGTTCTCCACATACGTTTCACCGGCGGTGTTGGAGGTGCTGATGCGTAACCCCGAGATACTGCGCACCGGCACGCGGCGTGATATGACACTGCTGTTCTCCGATGTGCGTGGGTCGACGTCGCTGTCGGAGAAGGCGGTGCCGGAGGAGTGGCTGGCGCAGCTCAATGAGTACATGAGCCAGATGACCACGGCGATCTTCGACTATGACGGGTTCCTCGACAAGTTCATCGGCGACGGCATCATGGCGATCTGGAACGCCTTCGGTACGCAGGAGCATCACGCCGCACTGGCGACGAAGGCGGGGTTGGAGATGCTGCGCAGGCTGGACGAGCTCAACGCGCTGTGGGCGCAGGATGAACACCGCGTGCCGTTCCGGATCGGCATCGGGCTGCACACGGGGGAGGCGATGGTCGGGGATGCAGGCTCCGACCAGCGGCGGCAGTTCACGGCCATCGGTGACGCGGTGAATACGGCGGCGCGCGTCGAGTCGATGAACAAGGAACTCGGCACGGCCTTCATCATCTCGGAGACGACGGCGGCACGGGTGGAGAGTCTGTTCGAGTTGCGCGAGATCGGCGAGGTGGATGTACGGGGTCGCAGTGAGGGAGTGAGGGTGTTCGAGGTGCTCGGAGAAAAGGGCTCGGCCAACCTATCTCAGACGGGGTGATTCTATGCTGTTCTGGGGACAGAAGAAGAAGGTCCCGAAGAGTCAGGAAGCCCAGATGGCGGAGGCGCTCTCCGCCATGAAGAAGGACCAGGACAAGAAGGGCAAGCGACGGGCGCGCAGGTACGCCAAGTGGCTGCCGTCCTGGGTCGACAGCCGCATCCTGGTCGCCATCCTGATTCTGGCCATCGCAATCATCGGCGACGGGATTCGCAGAGAGAACCAGGAGTTCTACGCGACGGCAACGTATGTCAGCGGAACGGTGCAGGTGTACGCAAGAGGGACCTCCGGCGCGCAGGCGCTGGTCGAGGGCGGCAAACTCGAGGACCGGAGCGTGGTCGAGACCGGCGCGAACGGGAGCGTAGTGTTCAGCTTCCCCGACGGGAGTGTCGTCACTGTTGGTCCGTCGTCGTCGGTGACGATCAAGCTGCTCGAGTACAACCGCGGTGGGCAGTGGCGGGCGCGGGCCTTCTACCTCAGGTTCGGGCAGTTGTGGGCGCGCGTCGGCCCATACTTCGGGCAGGAATCGGAGATGAAGGTCTACACGCCGTCCTCGGTTGCGGCCGTGCGCGGGACGACCTTCTCCGTCTACCAGGAGCCGAAGGGCGCAAGCGACGTCATGTGC
>DPJP01000121.1:0-4481 GCA_003542955.1 Armatimonadota bacterium | reverse complement strand
AGGGCGCCCAGGCCGGCAGATCGGGCACACTCGATGCCCGGGCGGCGGCATCATTCCGGCAGGCGCCATTGAGCGCGGAGATACCGCCGCCCTCATGGATCAAGACGACGGAGCTTGCCATCACGCAGGTGCTCGACGCGCCCCTGCAGATACTCGGCATCGGCAAGGCGAGCTGGGGAGTGGGCGCCTATAACTACACGCGTCGGGCGGCGGTGCAGGAGCAGCTCCGGCGGATTCACGTGCTCATCGAGGGCTCTGCCACGTACCCGGAGTATGTGAACCCGGCGACGCTCGAGGAGCTGAACCTCCCGGCAAACGAAACGCAGAAGATGCTCTCAGTCTTCAACGGCGAGAGCATCGAGCTGTACAGGCAACTCCAGGGCGGACGTGATTTCATCATCTTCGCCAGGGCCAAGGACCCGTCGCGGTCGCTCTACAAGCTGACTGCCTACGGCGTGGGCAAGGGCACTGAGGACGAACTGCGGCAGTACAGGGGGATGTGAGGGCTCGGGTCCACCCCAGCGAGGCGCCCCATCTTCGGACAAAGACCGGGGTCGGGGCTTTGGTCCTNNAAGATCAAGCGACCAGAGCCCCGACCCCTGATAGACCACGCCGGCGGGCAAGTTCGACCCGACGAAGATTCACAGATCGCATGCTCTACTCCCCCACCTCGATGACCGCGCCGGGGACGGCGTCGAGAGTGATGATCCAGTCGGCGCCGTCAGAGATGACAGAGTAGACCGTCCTGCGCAGATTACCCCCACGCGGGAGTGTGAAATACTCGACTCGCGGAGTGTCAGACACCTGCGCGCCGCTGAGACGCAGCGACAGACGGCTGCTGATGACGCCGACCGGCCACTCGCCACCGATCTCGATGCGCGCGCCCCCGCCTTCGGCCGGGCTCGCATTGACAGTCAGATTGCGCCGCAGCAGCACATAGTCGATGACATCGTCGGGCTTCGCTGCCCACAGCCTGCCCCCTGAGAGCGTGGTGAGCGTCTCAAAGCGGCGCGTGAGGTCCTCCGGCGTGATGCACTTGTGCGATTGCGGCACATTCCACATCACGAGATGGGAAGTCTCATAGAGCCACGAGCCGCGGAGGAATTCGAGTTGCAGGTTGTCTGTCAGCAATTCGTCCTTCCAGTCGTATGCGTCGGAGATCTTCCCCGATGCGACCATGAAGTTGCCAATCCTGTACAGGTCGAAGCCGTCGCGGTTGGGCGAGCCGTCGATGGAGGCGCACGCGAGGTAGTGCTTTTTGACCAACGGCAGGGCGGGCTCGTAGTTGTACGTGTCATTGGGGATGGTGAAGATGCGGACGGGGTGTTCGAGCATATCCTCGAGCCGGTACTTGCTCCAGACGACCTCCCGGTACATGTCCAGGCCCGGCTGCGTCGGATAGACATAGTGTGACCACGAGTGGTTGCCGACGCCCCAGCCACGGTCGATCAGGAATCTCAACTCATCAACGCTCATGTGCATGTAGTCATTGAGCGAACTGCCGTAGGCCGTGCGCTGCCGACCGAGTTGCCCGGCGACGACATCGACGTGGCCGGGAAAGCCGAACTGCTGGTGGACCGGAAGCGCGTTGGCCAGCGCATCGACGGTGCCCTCGTCGTAGGTCATCGAGTAGGCGAATGGAGCGTCCTCGAGCCAAGTGCAGATTGAGGCGTGTATGTCGGGACTGGTCATGGTCACTCTCCCTGCTGGTGTTGTGGTAGGGGGCGCATTCTGCCTCACCCCCAGCCCCTCTCCGNNCGGCGCGGGGCGGAGAGGGGAGTACGACAAACGGCATCCAACACTGTCGGCGAAGCCGGACGCTGCCACAGAACGCCATTCTCGTGGTTTCTGGGTGTCGGGAAACCGTCATGTCGACTCCCTGTTTCCTCGCTTCGCGAGACGGAGAGGGGAGCACGTCTCAACGGCTACATCTCCTCGCGTGCTGTATATGCTATGTCGGTGGCTCTACCCGCCTGGCATCCACCCTGTCAGAGCCGTGGCGGTCGAGGGTGCAGACCTGCAGCCAGATGTCGCCCAGCGGCAGGTCGGTCAGCCCGACTGTGAACTGAGCCGATGACAGCCCGCGGACCGGGGCGATGGTGTGGCCGAGTTGGCGCGTGAGCAACAACTGCGGCTTCGCCATGGTTGCCCGCGGGGCGGCAGCCTTCCGCGGATCGCCGTTGTAGGCGACCAGCATGGCTTTCTCAACATCGTACGCGCCGCGGCTATGGATGGTCACTGACAGCATGGGCTTGCGGCGAACGGCCTTCACGGTGGCGCTCTTCGCCTCGATATGCAGGCTCTGACAGAGCTGCGAGGGCTTGGTGGACACCGCCGCGGCGGCATCCAGGATGCCCCAACCGAGCCTGCTATCCCATGCGTCTCCCTGCGCCGTGTTGCGGAGGACCTGGCGGACATGCTCGTTGCTCAACTCCGGGAAGCGTGAGCAGACCAGGCCCGCGACGCCGCCGGCGAAGCCTGCCGCCATGCAGCCGCCCGAGGAGGTGACGTATCCGTCGCCGCCACCTGTGCTCCAGACCAGGTCGAGTGGATCATCGGTGCCCCGCTGCCCGCCGGGAGCGCCGACCTCGACATAATCGGCGTCGGTGGCGATGTTTGCGGCGCGGCCGTGGCGGTTGGAGGAGCCTACGGCGATGACGGAGTCCACAGCGCACATGTGGAAGGCGACGCGCCGGCCGCGGTTCTCCGCAGTGCCCCGCACGATCAGGCAGCCGGCGTCGTATGCATCATCAAGCGCGCGGCGGATACGCGGATTGTCCTCCGGGTAAGTCATGTCCGTGCCGCGGTAGAACAGCGGCACGCTGCCGCCGCGCGGGCCGTGCGTCAAGAAGCCGTGCGGCATGACGAGCACCCTCGCGCCGTGCTCGACGGCGTAGTCGATCCCCCGCCACCAGCTTTCCGGGTTCTCGTAGCCCACGCGGACGATCATCACGCGGCACTCGGGGGCGCAGCCGATGACCTCGCCGGCGACGAAGGTGTGGTGGTTGCGGTAGTAGTCGGTGTCTGCCATCGGGCCGGTGGGCTCGAGGGAGGGGTCATCGTCGACGCAGTCGAAGCCGTGGATGTCTCCGCGCGTCGGGCGCGGGTTGACCCACAGGTGCCCCGTGTGATGCGGGTGACCGACGTAGCCCAGATCGATGACGGCGACTATGACGCCCGGGTCGCCGCGCGTGACCCGGTGCGCCTGCGGGACGCGCAGTTGACGGTAGGGCCACCCGTAGGGCGTCTGTTGGATAGTGGACAGGTGGAGGTCAGGGGCTGGATCGGCCATGGCGTAGCGCTCCCTCGGTGCGGGGTGCTCAGTCGAACTGGCCCGCGCGGACCATTGCGGCGATCAGGTTGAGTATAAGGCGCCCCGCGGTGCGCGCGCCGAGGCCGTGCAGATCATGCGCGGGGACGAACTCGACCATGTCCATCCCGACGACGCGTCCCTTGCGGGCCAGACCGCACAGCAGATCGCTCGCCTCATGGAAGGTCAGTCCGCCGGGCTCGGGGTGACTGACGGCAGGCGCGATCGAGGGATCGAGCCCGTCGAAGTCGACGGTGATGAAGTAGTCGAGGCCATCCGGGATGCGCTCGAGTACCGACCCGATGCCGCGCTCATGCACCTCGCGCTCGGTGACGATGGTGTTCCCCGCCGCGAGGGCGTCCTCCACGTCGGATGTGAGGGCGCTGCCGATGCCGTGCTGGCCGATCTGGAAGATGCCCTGCACCCAGTACATCTCCGAGATGCGCCGCATGGGGCTCGAGTAACCCTCTGTGATGCCGTGGCGCTCGTGCTTGAAGTCGAGATGCTGGTCGATCTGTACGACGGTGATCGGCCCGTGCGTCTCGTAGGCGCGGACAACCGGGATAGGGACTGAGTCATCCCCGCCGAAGACAATCGGCACCGCGCCGGCATCGAGGATCGCCTTCACCGCCCTGGTGCCATCCAGCACGGTGCCGGCGACATCGAGCGGGTTGCCGGGGACGTCGCCGCAGTCGACGATGCGCACATCGCGCCCGTCGAGCAGCTCACCGCCAAAGTCGAAGTTGTAGCCCGGACCGAGCGAGTTCACGAACCGCGCGGAGACCTCCCGCAGGTAGCCGGGCGCCGCCCAGATGGGCGAGTGATCCATGACATAGGGAGTACCGTAGGGGATGCCGATGAAGGCGATATCGGCCTGTAGCTCGTCAAGGTCGGTGACGACAGGCACGTTCATGAAGCTGTGCATGCCCTGGCTGATGGGCTCGTTGGTCTTCATGGTTGGGCTCCTTCGGTGCGCGGCGCAAATGGACTGGCACCCATTGCGCCAACCGCTGAATCCGGAAGCAGGTCCGTTGCGACGCGATGGGTCCCTGTCCCCGATTCATGGTATGCAAAGGGCATTGGGGACAGCGACCTGTCGCGTGGCAGACAGCCGGGCTCAGGCGAAGCAATATAGCGCGACAGGTGGCAGTCCCCGGGGACTGGCACCCAT
>DPJP01000116.1:3269-3862 GCA_003542955.1 Armatimonadota bacterium | reverse complement strand
CCTCGATATGGCTGAACTCCGGGTCGTTCATATTCCCGTACATGCGGCTCTTGCCGGTGTAGTAGCAGATGCGGCGGTTGTAGCCAACCGTGGCATGCCCCAGCCCGAAGCTGATGCCGCCGGGCTCGCGGCTCTGCCATGCTTCGCGCACGGTCTCGGCGATCCGCCTCGCTGCGGCGTGCGTGTACTCCGCCGGGTCCATCACATCGAGGTCCACGCCCATGCGTGTCGGCACGTTGCCGCCGCGTGTCTGCAGGGCGTCACCCTCGACGCGGACCTCCGGGCCGGTGTGCGTGTGGGTGGCGTTGATGAACACGCAGTACGGGTCCAGCGCCGGCAGCATCTCCCGCACATGCCCGCGCACGGCTTCCCTCAGCCCGTCGGGGATCGTGACCAGGTCGCAACTGACCAGCACCGCCCGGCGGCGGGTGTCTCCATCCTCCCCGTACTCGAGCGCGAGCGCCGTTGTTGTGATCGGGTCCAGCACCGCTTCCGAGATGCGTGCATGGAACTGCCCGCTCACCAGCACCGGCCGATCCGGCGTCAGGTCCGCACCGGCCCATCCGATGCGGAGAGTGTCGCTGCCGTTACTC
>DPJP01000116.1:1068-3225 GCA_003542955.1 Armatimonadota bacterium | reverse complement strand
CGTTACTCATTGTGAAAGCCCCTTCATCGATTGTCTGTTGTGCTGCAGGCGCTCCGTGCCTGTCAGTTCCGAACGCGCAATGCCGTGATTGCCCCGCTCCGGTCCCCGATGACAACCGTGTCCCCGGAGTGCAGGAACTGCCAGTGGTCGCTGTAGGCGGGCGGNNTTGCTCGCCGGGGCGTAGACTCCGGCGTACTCCCCGTCGGCCGAGAGACGGTACACGTTCCCGTCAGAGCATTGGGCAAGCAGGCCGCCCTCGACGCCCGTGACTGCCAGCACCTGGTTGGGCAGTTGTACCGCCCAGCGGCTCTCGCCCTCGAGGTCGAATGCGCACAACCATGCCGAGGTCGATCCGGCCAGGACCTCCCTGGTCCCGTCGTTGTCGACGTCCACCGCCGCCACGCAGACCATCCTGTCGGCCATCGGGTGGACCCACCGGCGCTGCCCGGTCACCGCGTCGTGGAGCGCCAGCTCGTTGAAGGCCCCGCCGCGGCCAACCAGCGCCATCCAACTGCCGCGGCCGTCCATGTCGGCGATCTCGGAGCACTGCACCAGCGTCGAATCCCAGGAGCCGCGGCCTGTGTCGAAGGCGTTTTTGCTGACGATGTCACCGTTGCCGTCCAGCCGCCATGTCCAGGCTCCCGAGGCGCTGTTGGCGGCGTCAACGATCAGGTTCTTCGATCCGTCCTCCGCCGGCGCAATGCCGAACTGGTTGGGCAGCCCCCAGAAGAACTCCTGCTTCCACTTCAGCTGGCCGCTACCGGTGATGCACTCGACAAAGCCCCCGCCGGTCCCGCAGAGCACCTCGATGCTCCCGTCACCGTCAAGATCGTAGGGGAACACCTCGAGCACCGGTGCCCTGTAGCCCATCATCCACCACGGCGCCGCCTGGTAGCGCTCCTCCGACACATAGCACTTGTGCTTCCAGAGCAGCGTCCTACCGTCCGCGGAGACGGCGTAGACGTGCTCATCCTCCGAGCCGATGATGACCGCCGCGCCCCCGTCGAGTGTCGCGCTCGAGATCGCACGCACCGGCCCCCCGGTCTGGTACTCCCAGACGATCTGGCCGGCATCATCGAGGCAGACGGCCAGCCCATCCTTCATCCCTACGAGCGTCTCGGCACGCCCGTCGTCGTTGATGTCGGCCAGGTGATACGCGAGGTAGGCCCCCGCCTCACCCACTCGCGCCGTCCACGCGACCTGTAGCTCCGGCAGGCCGGCGGGCACCACACTCGCGGGCTGCGACTTCGGCGCGGCCGCATCACTCTCGATTGCCGCGTACAACTCCGCAAACGCATCGGCGTCCGAGGGTGTCACGCTGAAGCTGTGGATGCCGGGTTCGCACGCATGGGCCTGATCGCCGATCTTGAGCGTCAGCGCCCGCGTACACTCGACCGTGACAGTGCCCGCAACCGGCTGGAACTCGATATTGCACGGCTCCGAGGCCGTCACTGTCAACGCATCGCAGCCGATCTGGGTGCCCTCCACCACGGCCAGCGAGGTGGGGCAGAGGCAGAATGCCACGCCCCTGATATCCACTCCTCCGCGCGAGAACTCGCCCTCCGGCGCGATTCCCAGGTAGGCCTCCTCGTCGCCGCTGAGGACCGCCGCGTGCGGGCCGATCTTGGCGATGCTGTATGCCTCCTGCGAGTTCCCGGCGACGGCATAGATGAGATTAGTCGCGATGAACTGATCGCCCTGGGCGACCTGCAGGCAGTCGTTCTGGCGAACCGTGTTGCCGGTGCGGTCGATGCGCAGCGGCTCGGCGTTCTTGATGAACACGGTGCTCCGCGCATCGCCATCTCCACGTGAGCATGACGCCGTATCGGCCTTGAGACTCAGGGAGCCCTGCGGGGTCCAGTTGCAGGCCACACTGTGGCGGCCCTCGGCCTTCGCAGTCACCGTGTCGAGCACTACGAACCATGCGCCCTTGCGCCAGAAGATGTGCCGGTCCCAGGCGGAGAAGGGATGATCCGCGGCCCGTGTGTGGCTGTAACCGAAGGTCGGCAGATTGGCGATCCCCTCCAGCGAGACCAGGTGCCCTTCATCCTCACCCAGGCCTTCCTTCGACACCACAACCGAGCGTGCGCCGCCGAGGATGTGTGTCTGCCCGTTCTCACCCAGCGAGAGGATCGCGTTGCGGTTAGGCTCGGGCTT
>DPJP01000116.1:866-1047 GCA_003542955.1 Armatimonadota bacterium | reverse complement strand
TATCCCATCCAGCAGCAGGTACTGGTCATCGGGGCCGAAGCCCGAGCGCATGCAGAGCTTGTCCAGCGCCTTCTCATGGTCGAAGTCGCCCTTGTAGTGCTCCCACTCCCAGCGCGTGGCAGGCCGGTGGTAGACTCCGACCATCTTCTCCATCGGCTCGGGGTGCAGACCGATGTCCCAT
>DPJP01000116.1:0-809 GCA_003542955.1 Armatimonadota bacterium | reverse complement strand
TCATTGCGGGGCAGTGTCGCCAGAAGCCCCGGCTCATTCAGGAGCGCGCCGGAGGCGCGCAGCACGCCGCTCGGGTACCCGCCCCCGAAGGTGGTCATGGAGCCGTTGTTGTTGCAGAACATGAGGACGAGTTCCGCGTAATGCCGCAGTGCCCCACTGTCGATGATGCGCCGGTCACGCATGATCAATGCCGCCATCAGCGGGCACTCGAGGTATGTGTGCATGTTGCCCTCGTCGCGCCAGCCCTTGGCGCTCGTCATCAAACGGTCGAAGTATTGGCGCACCGCATCCAGGTTCTGCTCCCATTCCTCCGAGGGCCAGTACTTGTTGAAGTAGCGGCTGTGGGTGAGCGTGCAGTTGGCCCGCATCGCGAAGTGCCGGTCCAGCAGCTTCTTGCTTTCCGCGTGCAGCTTCGCGTCATTGAGCAGACTCTCGCGGCCCGCCGTCCCCTCCGAGCCCCGCGCGTAGGCGAGCAACCGGGCCGTGATCGCCCGGCGGTCATCACCCGAAAACAGCGGGCTCTCCTCGATCAGGTCCCAGATGAGCGCATGCATGTGGGAGTAGTAGTGGTACCCATCGCTCAGAAACTCGCTGCTCAGCGCGACCTCCCGGAAGCGGTCCAGTGCCGCCTCGTCCCCGTTGTAGTAGTAGCGCAGGCCCGCCAGGCTGGCATCCGAGTAGCCCACCGGGCAGTCGTGGATGGTCCGATGGTTGAAGGACTGGTTGAAGATGCGCAGGCGCGGATCACTGTACTCGCCCTCCGGCGGCATAGTGTGATTGGCGCCGAGCTTGATCTCCATCAGCCGCCC
>DPJP01000118.1 GCA_003542955.1 Armatimonadota bacterium | reverse complement strand
CAAGACCTGACCCCGGATGTTGACTTCCACATGGCACCTGTGTACACTACCGATGCTCTCACATTTATTCGGATGGAGGTGCCTGAAGTGGCCAGACCATGGAGAGTGGAATACCCCGGAGCCATGCATCATGTCACCGCCCATGCGGTCGCCGGACAGGACCTCTTCCTCGTCGATGGCGACCGCCACAAATTCGTCTCTCTACTGGCGGACGTGCACCGGCGCTGGGGCACTCTGTTCCATGGGTACTGCCTGATGAGCAACCACTACCACATCGAGGTCGAAACCCCCGATGGGGCTCTGAGCCGGCCGATCAAGTGGCTCAACCAGACGTACGCCTCATACCTCAACTGGCGCATGGAGCGCCGAGGCCACCTCTTCGACGGCAGGTTCAAGAGCCTCGTCGTGGATGCTGACACCTATCTCCACGAACTGAGTCGCTACATCCATCTGAACCCGGTGCGCGCAGGCATCGTCCCGCACCCGGCCGACTACCGCTGGTCGAGCTACCGCGCCTTCATCGGCCTGACGGCGGAGCCGCCCTGGCTCGCGACCGGGCTGATACTCGACCGCTTCGGCCATGCAGAGCCCCATCGGCGGACCGCCTATCGCCAGTTCGTGGAGGTGCCCGGAGAGGTCATCATCGATCCGCTGCAGGAAGCGCTCTACGGAGCCGTCCTCGGCACACAGCAGTTCGCCGACGCGATCCGGGCCGCGTTTGCCCCCGCCACGGCAACCCGAGACGTCTCCCGTCACGCGCAGATCCGGCCCAGGACCGACCTCGAGACGGTCTGCGCCGCCGTCACTGCTGACTACCGCGTCCCGGAGCAAAGCGTCCGTGAGAAGGGGCGTCATCGTCGCGAGGCCAGGGACGTCGCCATCTACCTCGCCGCACGCTCCTGCGGGCATGCGCTGACCGACGTCGGGGCCTACTTCGGACATGTCGGGGGAAGCGCCGTGTGTCAGACCTGCCGAAGGGTCGAGAGAAGACTCGCGCATGATGCGCAGTTCCGCCAACGTGTGGAACAACTGGCGTCAGGTCTGGAGAACTCATCTCCCGCGTTGGATACGCCCATCGGCAGTACCCACGCTGGCGAGAGGTGAATTCCCAATACCTGACCACCCTTACTGAATGGTGTCCAGAAACTCCCTGGCGATGGCAGGGACATCCTGATCCGAGGGGATGCCCTGCCAGGGCTTGTCCGGGGGAACCACGTTCGCCACGACGATATTCGCGCCGTTGAAGATCGCGGTGCGCGCCCCGCCAAGGTCGACACCGCCCGCGGCCGAGATCGCCACATCATACTTGCTGCGGATGCGCGTGACATGCCGGTACTGGATCTGCTTGCCGCGCGTGCTCTCCTCATCGCGCCCCAGATGCAGCACCACACCCGTCGGCGGAATGCGCAACTCACGCATCACGTGGAGCGGGTCGGCAACGCCCAGCATGTCGATCAGGGAATCCATCTCCCACTCAGAGCAGGCCGCGATGAAGCGAGCCAGCGTCTCCGTCGGGCAACTCCCCATGACGGTCGCGGCGGTCGCGCCGGCGGCCGCGACCATCTCGACCTCCTCCGCCCCGCCGTCGGTGGTCTTCAGGTCCGCAACCAGGTGCCCGGCGTGGGCGATCCGTAATGCCTGGATGCCCTTCATCCCCTCGCGCTTGATGAAAGGCGTGCCCGCCTCGACGATGATGCGCTCATCCCGCGGCAGCGCGGCGACGGTCCGGAGCGCCGTCGCTGCGTCGTCATTGAAAGCAAGCTGCAGGTAGCGTACACGGAAGTCAAGCATCCTGCTTCACTCCCCTGAGACCACTCGCTTGACTGTCGCGCCGATGTCGGAGGGCAGGAAGAGCACGATCTTCTCCGACGGGTCGGCGGCGATGTCGCGGATGGTTTGCAGCGTCCGCAGGTGCAGGGCGCCCTCTGACTTGGCCAGGTTCTCGGCAGCCTTCAGCAGATTGACCGAGGCGGTCATCTCGCCCTCGGCGGCGATGATGACTGCGCGGCGCTCGCGCTCGGCCTCCGCCTGCTTGGCCATCGCGCGCTTCATCTCCGCCGGCAGCTCGATCTCCTGGATCTTGATAGACTCGATATCCACGCCCCAGTCGGCAGTCTCTACCTCGACCATCTGGCGAATCGCCGTGCCGATCTGCTCGCGCTCGCTGAGCACGAAGTCAAGCTCACTGTTGCCGACGACATCGCGCAACGCGGCCTGCGTGTACTGGCGCACGGCGTAGACGTAGTCTTCGATCTTGATGATGGCATCCTCCGGATGCACCACCTTGAAGTAGACAACCGTGGCGGCCAGCACCGGGATGTTGTCCTTGGTGATGACCTCCTGCCGCGGGATGTCCGCCGTCTTGATGCGCATGTCCACGCGGCGCATCGACTGGAAGATAGGCCAGATGAACTTGAGCCCGGGCTCCATGGTCTTCGAGTAGCGACCGAGGGTGAAGACGACCCCGCGCTCGTACTGGTAGAGCATTCGGAGCCCCGACAGCAGGTAGACGGCGACAATCGGGATGACGGTGTATAACATGGTCGGATGACGCCCCTTTCGGTCGTGACGTTGGGTGGGGGATCAGATCGTGTCAACCGGGTGCGGGCGAGATGAGACCGTATCCTTGTCTGGGCCGACCTCGTGACGCCGCCGGTACAGCGTGGCGGCGTCCACTCGTGCGGCCCCTCCGCGTGCCCTGGCTCAGGTCCCCGGCCCCACCTCACGCCAGTTCGTGATACTGGAATTTGCGCGGGCCCGCGTGCGACAGCTTGTACGGGTAGCGGTCCCGCAGGCCCTCCATGATAGCGAATGCGCTATGTTCATCCAGATGGGCAAGGCCCCGCTCATCCAGCGCCGCAATGACCTCGGAGGGCTCCATCTGGCCCCCCTCCTCGACCACCGCGAGAACCGCCCTCTCGATGTCGGAGTACTCCAGCGGCTCGACGGTGCCGCTCTCGGCCAACGCGATGGCCTTCCGCAGGAGCTTGGCCTTCCGCTTGCACTCGGAGGGCTTCACCATGTTGTTGGTGCAGACGATGCGCGGGATGACATCCTCGGCCACCGGGCAGAGGCCCTCATGGGTCTGCATCTCGCCCTCGTAGCCGAACGGCCAGCCCTTCAACCCGTATGAGGCGGGGTCGCGGAACAGCGAGTAGATGTAGGCGGGACGCTGGGTGAAGCCCGTGTTGAAGCGCCCACCGGCGGCCTGCATCAGCGCCGCCTTGAAGACCCCCTGCTCGATGCCGGCGCGCTCACCGTGGAACAGGCACGACCAGTGATACGGGGCGATGGTACAGTCTTCTGCCTGCGCGCGCGTGTCCAGCCACTCGCAACCGGCTACCACCTCATCCAGGTATGCCTTGCCCTTGCGGTACTTGCGCATGTAACCGGGGATGCGCGTGAGTTGTGCCACGGCCACGGCCGCCTGGAACTCGGTCATACGGTAGTTCGATGACAGCACCTCCGGGCTTTCCCCGAAGATGATGCGCTTATTGAGCTCCGTCGCCAGCGCATCGTCGTTGGTGATGGCCATGCCACCCTCGCCGGTCGGCAGCTGCTTGCCCATGTTGAATGAGAATGTGCCCACATGGCCCCAGGTGCCCAGGTACCTGCCCTTGTACTTGGTGGTCAAGGCGTGCGCACAGTCCTCCAGTAGGTAGATGCCGTGCTTGTCGGCGATCTCGCGCAACTTGTCGACCTCAGCCGGGAAGCCCCAGAGATGCGTCACCCAGATGGCCTTCGTGCGCTCGGTGATCTTCTCCTCGACCTTGTCGGCATCAAGGAGGAAGTTGTCGGGGCGCACGTCGGCCCACACCGGCACCACGTTGTTGTGCAGGCAGGCGATCCCGTGGAACTGGACGACGGAATCGCAGATGATCTCATCCCCCGCGCCCGCGCCGATGGCCGGTGGAATCGCGTGCATCAGCAGCATGGCCGTCGCGCCGCAGATGGCGTGTTTGGCATCCAGTGCGTCCGCGAAGTCGCAGCGGAGGTCATCCATGAAGCCGCCCGCGTGGTCGGCGAAGTTGCCGCTGTGGATGACCTTCTTCAGGTTCTTGATCTCGCGCTTCCCGAACTTCGGCATTGCTGTCGTCCTCCTGTGCGCCAACCTGTATCGGGGGTGGTGCGCGCAGCTTGCCCCGAGTGTCGGGGTAGAGTTCTGCATCCACGGGTGGTTGGCCTGCAGCGGTCTCCCAATCGTGATGGCGTTCCGGCGGCAAGGTGTGGGGGCCGGCGCTATGGAATAGGTGGGGGCCTGGCGAACCAGCGGGCTGCAACTGTCCGCACCACGAGTGGGTCAATACTCGCGCAGGCAGCGAGAGTCTGAGTTACGCGAAAGGAACTGCAATGGGTATCAAGGTCGGAGTCTGTGGCACCGGGGCGTTCGCGCGCAACTTCATCCCGCTGTTCAAGGTGCATCCTCTCGTTGAAGGCATCGTGCTGTGCGACCTGGATGCGGCCAAACTGGCAGAGCGGGCCGAGCAATTCGACATCCACGACACCTGTCCGTCGCTGGACGAGCTATGCCAGACTGACGTGGATGCCATCGCCGTCTTCACGCAGAACTGGCTCCACGGCCCGCAGGCGGTGCAGGCGCTCAGATCGGGCAAGCACTGCTACTCCGCGGTGCCCTCCGCCATCACGATGGACGAAATCACCGAACTGGTCAAGGCGGTCGAGGAGACCGGGCAGATATACATGATCGGCGAGACGAGCTACTACTACCCGTGCGCCATCTACTGCAGGGAGCGCTACGCCAGGGGCGATTTCGGGCAGATTGTCTATGGCGAAGGCGAGTACTACCACGATTGGGACCACGGGCTCTATGATGTGGCGAAATGGCGCGGGGGGGACAAGTGGCGCGAGACCGGGGGCAGCCCGCCCATGTTGTACCCGACACACTCGGTGAGCATGATCGTCTCAGTCACCGGCGCGCACGCGGAGCGTGTCAGCTGCTTCGGCTTCGTTGATCACCACGAAGACGGAGTCTACGACCCGGCGGTGAATATGTGGGGTAACCCGTTCAGCAACCAATCGGCGCTGTTTCAGATGTCGGATGGCAGCATGATGCGCATCAATGAGTTTCGCCGTATCGGCCACCCGGGTACCGTTGGTATGAGCCTGTATGGGACGCAGGGCAGTTACGAGGAACAGGCCAACGCGAAGGCCTGGGTCACGAAGAACCGCGACGAGACCGAGGACCTGAGCGAGTTGCTGGCCCCCGTCGGCGTTGCCGCCAAGCCGGAGGGCGAGATGGCGGCGGTGACCTCGGCGGATGGTACGCACCTGGGCTGCTCAAGGGTCCATGACGTCGGCCGTCTGCCGAAGGAGTATGTCGGGCTGCCGAACGGCCATCTGGGCTCGCACCAGTTCCTCATCGATGACTTCGTGACTGCGTGCGTAGCGGGCGCCCAGCCGGCCAATAACGTCTGGCAGGCCGCCCGCTACCTGGTGCCGGGCCTGATCGCCCACGAATCGGCCGTGCGCGGCGGGGAGCTGCTCGAGATGCCCGATTTCGGCGACGGGCCGAGCACAGGGAAAGGTGAGTGATCCATGGGCAAGACCAGGGCCAACAGGATTGGCATACTGACCGCGGGCGGCGACTGCCCCGGGCTCAATGCGGCAATCAGGGGTGTCGGCAAGGCCGCGATGGGGACCTATGGCATCAAGGTCGTGGGTATCTACGACGGCTTCCTGGGGCTCATAGAGCATAACTTCAGGCAGTTTGAGTGGGAGGACCTCTCCGGGATACTCAGCCGCGGCGGCACGATTTTGCGCACCAGCCGCGTCAAGCCGCACAAATTCGAGACTGATGACGGCAAGGTCGTCGACATGACAGACGTCGCGGCCGAGCACTATCACGAGATGGGGCTCGACTGCCTCGTCTGCCTCGGCGGTGGGGGCACGCAGAAGAATGCCCTCCAACTGACCCAGAAGACCGGCATCAGGGTCATCACTTTGCCGAAGACCATCGACAACGACATCGCGGGCACGGATGTTTGCTTCGGCTTTGACACCGCCACCAGCATCGCAACCGAGGCGATCGACCGCCTCCACAGCACTGCCGACAGCCACCGCCGCATCATGGTCGTCGAGATCATGGGCAACCGCGTCGGCTGGCTGGCCCTGGCCGCGGGCGTAGCGGGTGGAGCCGACGCCATCCTCATACCGGAGATACCCTATGATATCGAGGCGGTGGCGGAGGCGGTGCGGGCCCGTGACCGGCGCGGAAGCCGCTTCAGCATCGTCGCGGTGGCGGAGGGGGCGCGGCCGCAGGGCGAGGAACTGACCAATGACCAGTTGGGCAAGGCTCCGCCTGACGTACTCGGCATTCAGCACCATGTCGGGACGACGGTGGCGAGGCAGCTCCAGGAGCTGACAGGGATTGAGTCACGCGTGACGGTCCTCGGCCACGTGCAGCGCGGGGGTCCCCCAACACCCAACGATCGGCTGCTGGCAACGAACCTCGGCACCGCGGCGGCGGAGTTGCTCGCCAAGGGGAAGTGGGGCACAATGGTCGCCAGCAAGGGCCAGGGCTGGAGGGCGGTGCCGCTCGAGGACGTCGCCGGCAAGCGCAGGTATGTCGAACTCGATCACCCGCTCGTGAGCAGCGCGCGACGCATCGGCGCCTGCCTGGGGGACGAGTAGGCGACGTCGGAATCGACACCATGCGGCCCGAGCGCGTACAATAGTGACAGCGGCGACGGAGGGGGAGCACGGGCTTGACGGAGTTCGGGAGGCGACGGCATGACGGCATGGCATGAGGACGAGAGATTCTGGAAGATGTTCGGCTCCGCCNNGCGGCCGAGTGGGACGTCGACGGCATCCTCGAGATCGCCCCGACACCCCCACAGGGACGCGTTCTGGACATGTTCTGCGGCCCCGGCCGGCATGTACTCGAGTTCGCCCGCCGCGGCTTCGAGGTCACGGGCGTCGACCGCACCCAGGCCTACCTCGACCAGGCTGCCGCCTCCGCGGCGGAGGAGAACCTGCAGGTAGAACTGGTTCAGGCCGACGGGCGCCGATTCATCCGCCGCAACACATACGACCTCGCCGTCAACCTCTACACCTCCTTCGGCTACTTCGAGAACCCCCAGGAGGATGTGCAGATGGCGCGGGCGCTGTACGAATCACTCAAGCCCGGCGGCAAGCTCGTCATCGAGATGATCGGCAAGGAGGTCATCGCCCGCGACTTCCGGGCCCGCAGTTGGAGGCAGTTCTCTGACTTCATGATGCTCGAGGAGCGCCGCCTGCGTGACGACTTCGGGTGGCTCGAGAGCCGCTGGATCATCATCAAGGACGGCACCCAGCGCGAGATCACCATCGGCCACCGCATCTACTCGGCCACCGAGATCAAGTCGCTGCTGCTCAGTTGCGGTTTTGCGCGCACAAGCGCCTATGACGGCCTCAGCGGTGAGCCCTACGACCACCGCGCAATCAGGCTGGCGGTTGTGGCGGAGAAGGAGTACTGAGCCGCAACGCCTGCGCGCAATCGAGGATCACACGCAGCCCACGGGGGAGCCCGTGGGCTGCTTCGCGATTCACCTTGCCGCGTATCCACAGCCGGTCTACAGTGACACCAGCAAGCACCCAACTCCGCCTATGGAGCGCTGACATGGCCACATGGTTCGAGAATGACGCGTTCTGGCATGCTCTTGCGCCGACGATGTTCCGCCAGAAGCAGCTCGACGCCGCCGTCGATGAAATCGACTGCGTGCTTGCTCTTGCGCCCCCTGGGCCCGGCGCCGCGGTGCTCGACATGTGCTGCGGTCCCGGCAGGCACAGCCTCGAGCTCGCACGCCGCGGTTACCGCGTGACCGGGGTAGACCGCACGCGGGAGTTCATCGACACTGCTCGTGTGAGAGCGCAGCAGGAGGGGCTCAGCGTGGAGCTGCTCGAGTGCGACGCCCGCGAGTTCAGCCGGCCTGATACCTTCGACCTGGCGATCAACCTCTACACATCGTTCGGCTACTTCGCGGACCAGGACGATGACCGCCGCATGGCGCGAAGCGTCTTCGAGGCTCTGAAGTCCGGCGGACGACTCGTCATCGAGATGATCGGCAAGGAGATCATCGCCCGCATCTTCACCCCCCGCGACTGGGAAGAGATCGATGACGTCATCCTGCTCCAGGAGCGGAGGCTCGCGGACTCGTGGCGGTGGATAGACAACCGCTGGATACTGCTGCGTGGCGAGGAGCGCCACGAGTTCCGCTTCGGGCATCGGCTCTACTCCGCCGATGAGCTGTGCCGGCTGCTTGCCGAGGTGGGCTTTGCGGCAACGACGGCCTACGGCAGCCTCGCAGGAGTGCCGTATGACCAGGAGGCCAAGCGGCTGGTGGTAGTGGCCAGAAAGGGCTGAGAGGGTCCGGGAGGGCTCGCCGTCCCTGCCTCACCTGTGATCCCGCGGGCCGGCGTGACAACTCCTGATATGCGCACCAGGAGCGATGTCCATCTCC